>DATIVB010000743.1:0-6614 GCA_035466375.1 Chondromyces sp. | reverse complement strand
CGAGCAGGGCCTGCTCGACCGCACGCTCCTGGTGCTGGCGTCGGACCACGGCGAGGAGTTCCTCGAGCACGGCCACATGATGCACTGCCGCGGGATCTGGAGCACGCTCAGCCACGTGCCGCTGATCTTCTGGCTGCCGGGAGCGGTGGACGGTCGACGGGTGAGCGCCGCGGTCGAAAACCTCGACATCGTGCCCACCATCCTCGACTACCTCGGGATCCCCACTGACGGTTACGGCTTCGAGGGCGAGAGCCTCCGTCCGCTGGCGGAGGGTCGGGAGGCCACGGGCCGGTACGCCTTCGCCGACCAGGGGAGGTACCGATCCGTCGACGACGGGCGCTTCCACCTGATCTACGACGGAGTCGAGAAATCTGCCGTCCTGTTCGAGACCGCAGCGGACCCGCTGGAGCAGCACGACCTGTTCGCGCCCGACCACCCGGCGCTGGCGCCGCTCACCGCAGCCCTCGACCGCTGGCTGTCGGCGACCGGGCAGGCCTTGAGGTTCGAGGACGCGTTCGCCGCCGCCCGCGCCAAGGAGGAGGAGCTCCGCGCGCTGGGTTACCTGCAGTGAGGGGTTACTGCAGGTAACCGAAGGCGCGCAGGCGCTCGCGCTCCGCCTCGCTGAGCTCGACCTTGCCGGCCTCGCCTGAGGAACCCAGGCGGCGGTACAGCGCGAGGGCCCGGCGGCGCTCCGCATCCAGCATCCCAGCCAGACGGCGCAGCTCGTCCGGCCTCGCGGCGGCGAGATCGGTGGTCTCGCCGGGGTCGGCCGCGAGGTCGAAGAGGCGGTCGGGGCCCTTGCCGTCGAAGAAGCCCTTCAGCCCGTCCGCGATCACCGCCCGCTCGAGGGTGCCGGCCATGATGACAGCCTCCGGCGACTTCTCTCGAAGGTCGGTCCCCGGCAGATCGTCGAGCGGCAACCCGGCGGCGTGAAGCAGCGTCGGTGCGAGGTCGATGCCCGAGCGCGGCGCTTCGTTGACCTCTCCCGCCCGCTGCCCCTGCGGCCACTTGACGATCAGCGGCACGCGCAGAACTTCTTCGTGCAGGGTCTCGTGGCCGTAGCCGCCGTGCTCGGCGAACTCCTCCCCGTGGTCGCTGGTGACGATGACCATCAGCCGGTCCCAGAGCCCGCCCCGGCGCAGCCGCTCGAAGAGCGTCCCGAGCGACGCGTCGAGGTAGCGCACGCCGGCGTCGTAGGAGGCTCGGAGGATTTCCCGATCGGTCGACCGGGCAGGGACCTGGCCGCGCGACAGGGCGGCCAGCAACTGGGAGGCGCAGATACCGTCGCGGCAGCCGAAGTCTTGCACTCCGAATCGGGCCGCGATGGATGCGCGGCTCAGCCCCGGCGCCTCGTAGGGCAGGACGTTGAAGTCCGAGTGCGGCTCGAAGGTGTGGAGGAAGAAGAAGAAATCCCGGTCGCGGTGGTCGAAGAGCCACTCCGCCGCGGCCTCCGCCTGCTGCCCGGCGCGCCAGCGCGTCACCTGGTAGCTGTCGAAACCCTTGCCGAAGCCCCAGCGCGGGCTCAGCCAGGTGCAGTCGTAGACGAGGGCGCCGGTGGCGAGGCCGCCCCCCTGCAGGCGCGCGGCCAGGGTCGGCAGCGCGGGGTCGATGGCGTGGTCCGCCAGGAGCGCGCGGTGGGTGTCCGGGTGGAAGCCCGTCAGCATCGAGGCGTGCGAGGGCTTGGTCCAGCTCGCCGCAGCGTAGCACGAGTCGAAGCTTTCGGACTCCGCGGCGAGGCGTTCCAGGTTCGGCGTCGTGAGCACACCGACGGCGTCGTGGCGCAGCGTGTCCACCGAGATCAGCAGCAGCTGGACGCGCCCGGCGTCGCGCTGCGGCGCCACCGGGCGCCGGTCGAGGACGGACACCTCGCGGAGACGAAGCGCACATTCCGGCGGCACCTCGGCCTCGATCCGCAGCTCCGCGCCGCGCCCGCCGAGCCTGCCGAGCTCGATCTCGTGCCGCCACCAACCGGCCGACTCGGCAAGCTCGAATCGGAACTCGATCGGACGACCGAGGTCGGGCTCCACCACGCCGTGAAACACGCCCTCGGCGGGCGGTGCGCCGCCGCAGTCAAGGCTGCCCGCGAGTACCAGCACCGGCTCCGATGCGAGTTCGAGGAGGGCGTTCGCCGGGCGCCCACCCGGGAGCGTGACGGCGACCCAGGTCTCGTCCGCGGCCAGCACCTCCTGGGGCCGCAGCACCTGGCCGTCGGTCCGCAGGCCGTGCCCGGTGACCAGATCGCGCGAGCGCGTCTCCACCGGAGGGCGGCCGCAACCAGCCGCGACCGCGGCCGCCGAGAGTACGGTTGCGATCGCCCGCAAGCCGCGGAAGAGAGACCCTCTCGCCCTCACCGCGCCATGGTACCCGACGCCGCACCGCCCACGAGGTCGTCAGCCGCTCGCAGCTCCAGCTCGGCGCGATAGGCCCGGTTGTAGCGCTCGGCGGTCGCCGCCAGCGAGGCCTCCGCCGTCTCCCAGTGGGAGCCGAGGATCCTGCCGAGCTCGCGCGTCACCGCGGCGGCGCCGAGGCGGCGGGCGCCCGCGAGCAGCCGCACCACATGGTGGACGTTGGCCACCGTCTGCCGCGCGGTCTCCCGCAGGGGACTGGGGTCGATCTCCCGCAGGACCCGGGCGAAGACGTCCGCCGCGAGCCCGGTGTCGGCTCCGGGCTCGAGATGGCCGGCGCGGACCATGTGGTCGATCAGCGAGGCACGGTGCCAGTAGCGGGTGAGTGCGGTGACGGCGTCCCTCACCGCGAGCACGTAGATGATCTTGCGCCAGATCCTCTTCACGATGTAAAGCAGGGCCTTGGCGAGCATCGACAGGCAGCCGCGCAGGGTGCCGGGGGCCTCCACGGCCCGCCCGAGACCACGGCGCACGCCGGGCGCCAGCACGCTCCCCCGCGCTCTCGCGATCGACTGCGGGATTCGGCGCCGGAAGAGAACCTCGAATGCGAGGTCGACGAAGGGCAGAGGTATCAACAGCGCCAGGCCGGCACAGGTCGCGTCGGCATAGACGCGCCACTCGAAGGGGGGCGTGGCGTGATCCGATTTCGAATTTCGAATTTCGAATTTCGAATTTTTGGAAGCGTCCATCAGAGACAGAATGCCCGCGCTCGAGCGTGTGGGCAAGGGTCTCGTCCGACTCTCTTCAAACCTTCGATTGGTTCGGCAGGCCTGCCTCCCCCTCTGCACCTCTGCTCCTCTGCTCCTCTGCTCCTCTGCCCCTCCGCCCCTCTGCCCCTCCGCCCCACTGCCCCTGTGCCGCTCTGCCCCTCTGCCCCTCTGCCTCCGTGACGGTGGGCGGGTGGGAAATCCGAAATTCGAAATCCGAAATCCGAAATCCCAATTGGCCGGCTGGGCGGGGGGCTCTTGCTACACTCCCCCACCACGGAGGCCGCATGTACGAGAAGGAATGCGTAGCCGCCTGCGGCATCGTCGCCGAGGCGTGCGAGCTGACCCGCAGGGTCCAGGGCGAGATCGTCACGTCGGGCGATGCCCTCACCAAGGACGACCGGTCGCCTGTCACGATCGCCGATCTCGCGGTGCAGCTCGTGGTCAGCCGGCGCCTGGCGCAGGCGTTCCCCGACGACCCACTCCTGGCCGAAGAGGACTCGAGCGCCGTCGCGGCCGACCCCGAGTCGGCCCGACGGGTGCTCGAGCTGGCGAGCAGCCGCCTCGGGAGCCTGGACCGGAAGGAGATGCTCGCGGCCCTCGACCGCAGCGACCACGGCGGCGGCGGCCGTTACTGGGTCCTCGACCCGATCGACGGCACCAAGGGCTTCCTGCGCGGCGACCAGTACGCGGTGGCCCTCGCCCTGGTGGACGAGGGCCGGGTCGTGGCAGGTGTTGTCGGGTGCCCGAACCTCGATCTCGGCCTGCCTGGCGCGGCCGGGCCCGGGTGCCTGGTGAGCGCGTCGCGCGGCGCGGGCACCCGGGTGCGCGCCCTGGCGGGCGGCGCGGAGGCCGCGGCGCGGGTCGACGGCGTCACGGACCCCGCCGACGCGGTGCTCTGCGAGTCGGTGGAAGCGGGCCACTCGGCGCACTCGGTGCAGGGCGCCGTCGCCGGCCGGCTCGGCATCACCGCCCCGCCGTGCCGCATCGACAGCCAGTGCAAGTACGCCGTGGTGGCGGCCGGCCGGGCTTCGGTCTACCTTCGCCTCCCCCGCGACCCTACCTATCGCGAAAAGTCCTGGGACCACGCCGCCGGCTCGATCGTGGTCGAGGAGGCGGGCGGCCGCGTTTCCGACCTCGACGGCCGCCCACTCGACTTCAGCCAGGGACGCCTGCTCGGCACCAGCCGAGGCATTGTCTGCACCAACGGGAAGATCCACACGGCGCTGCTCGAGGCCTGCCGGGCCGAGCTGGGACTTTCGACGTTAGAAAGTTAGAACGTTAGAACGTTGGAACGTTGGAACGTTGGGCTCATCCGGGAAATATGGGATGGCCACGGCTCGAATTCGGAATTAGGAATTAGGAATTAGGAATGCCGCCCGCCCGCCCATTTCGGATTTCGGATTTGGGATTTGGGATTTCCACCCGTCCACCCGGAACGCGAGACGCGTGCCCCACAAAACGGCACCGCGCGGGGTGGGTATTGTGGGGCAGCCGTCTCGGCTGCCGGGTGGGTGGGCGAGGTTGTCCCGGCCGTCCGGGCGTCATCCCGACGCCCTGAAGCCCGCTCCGGGCTCGAACGTTCGAACGTTCAACGTTCAAACGTTCAAACGTTGGAGCGTCTACGTCGGGGGCAGGACGGTGCCGGAGTGCTCGAACTTGACGGCGCGCTTGCCGTTGGTGCACGCCATGCATGCGGGCGCACCCTTGATGACGTTGGCGACGAAGACCTCCTCGGGCATATAGAAGAGCCGGTCGACGCCGAGCTCGACCCGGACCTCCTCGGTGTCGCCGTTGAAGCGCGCGCCGATCAACTCGGCCTGGGTGGGCGTGTTGATGCCCTGGAAGCAGGAGTCGATGACCATCGGCCACAGGGTGCCGAAGAAGATCTTGCCGGCGCCCGCGGCGCGGAAGGCGCGCACGATCCGCGACGCGTTGGTGCCGCGCACGATGCTGTCGTCGACGATGAACACGTTGCGCCCCTCGACCGCCTTGGCATCGACCCGGAAGTCGAGCATCGCGGCCTCGTCGCGCGCCTGCTGAGTCTCCTCCATGAAGATGCGGCCGCCGAAACGGTACTTCGAAACCGGCGTCGCGTACTGCAGGGCGGCGGCGTCGATCTCCTTCTCGAGCTTCTGCGCGAAGGCCTCCGCCCCGGGGATCGGCGAGTGCGGGATCGGCACCACGAGGTCGATCTCGCCCACCACCTCGGGAGCGACTTCGATCAGGTGCATGGCGAGGGTGCGTCCCGCGCGCCACCGGTAGCTGCGGATGTTGTCGCCCATCATCTTCGACTCGACGTCGGCGAAGTAGATGAGCTCGAACGCGCACGGCCGCGGATCGCGCTGCACCAACACCCTCTGGTCGATCTCCAGGTTGCGGTCGATGACGAGGGCGGCGCCGTGCGGCACCGGCTCTCCGACCTCGAAGCCGTTCTGCTCCAGGGCGAGGGTCTCCGAGGCGATCATCACGCACTCGCGGCCCGCCTGGTTGCGGCGCCCGAGGACCATCGGCCGGAAGCCGTGGGGATCGCGGAAGGCGTACAGACCGCCTGGGGTCGCGACCACGGCCGAGAAGGCGCCGGTCAGACGCTGCTGCACCTCGGCGATGGCTGCGAACATGATCTCGCGTTCATCGGCGCCCGGATCGGCGCGGCGGAAGTGCTCGAACCACAGGGAGACCATGCGGAGCAGCGCGTCGGCGTCGCAGGTCGAACCCAGGGCCTGGCCGCGGGCGGCGAGCTCGGACTCGACCTGGTGGACGTTGGTGATGTGGCCGTTGTGCGCGAGTGCGATCGAGGACATGGCGTCGAAGAAGGGCTGGGCGTTGTTGATGCCGCCGCCGCCGTGGGTCTTGTAGCGTGTGTGGGCGATGCCCACATCGCCGCACAGGTGGCCGAGCGGTTTGAAGATGTCGTCGGCCAGCCCTTCGCCCTTTTCCAGCGCCGCCCGGCGGTGCACCGGGTCGAACACGAAAAGCCCGGCGTAAGCCGGTCCCCGGTGCTGCAGGAAGTGCGCTCCGTTGCCCAGGTCCGGAACGACCGATTTCCCGTCCTTACTGATGACCCCTACGATGCCGCACACGGTCCCCCCTCTGAGGCGGACACTATATCCCACCCGCCCGCCCGGCCGGATGCGAGATGCGAGAGAGGAGATGCGAGATGCGAGATGCGCGATACGAGATGCGAGTTCCGCCCCTCCGCCCTTCTTCCCCTCGGCCCCTCCGCCCCTCGGCCCCTCCGTCCGGGCGGGTGGTTCGGTCACTCTCCCTGGCGTTCGATCTCGCCGGTCATCGGGACGAAGCGGACCGGGATGACCGACTTTTCGTCGAAGTCGTCGCCGAGCCGGGTGATCACCTTGAGCTCCTGGTAGAAGTCGCCGACCGGGATCACCATCTTGGCACCCTCGGCGAGCTGGTCGAGGAGCGGAGGGGGGATCGTGGCCGGCGCTGCCGTGACGATGATGCCGTCAAACGGCGCCGCCTCGGGCCAGCCCCCGTAGCC
>DATIVB010000742.1:0-5586 GCA_035466375.1 Chondromyces sp. | reverse complement strand
CGCGTGCCGCGCGCCATGATCTCGCCGGGCGGCAGCTCGACCGAGTAGTTGCCGGGCTGCGGGTGGAGGCCGACGAGGAAGCTCCGCCCCTCGGAGTCCGCCCGCAGGACGACTCGTTCTTCAGGGTTGAGTGGCGCCTCGCATCGCGGACACGAGTAGACCCAGAGCATGCCGGCCCCCTTGGCCGCGATGATAGCGAAAGAGCCGGCGCGACGCCGAATCAGCGTCTCGATCTCACGGCAGCCGAATGCCGAGCTCTCGCAGCTGTCGCGTGGCGAGCTCGCTCCACTCCCGGTTGGCCGCCGGGCTCGCCGGGCTCGGGTGGAGGATGCGGCCGATCGCGGACCCGCTGCCCCCGAGCGCCCTGCGGGCGCGCTCCTCGGCGAAGGCGCCGACACCGATCACGATCGTCGGGCGCAGGCGCTCGACGGTGCGCGCCAGCGCGCGGTCGCAGATCGCGAACAGGGGTTCGCGCTCCGCGGACGGCAGCTTGTCCGGTGTGCGGTTGCGGCCGCTCGACTCCATGAAGGCCAGCGGGCAGTAGTTGGCGACGAAGAAGCGCTCGAAGAAGCGCTCGGGGGTGTCGAAGATCGCGCGCGCCCAGCCCCACAGCCGCGCGCCGCTGACTTCCGAGCGGGGGCAGCCGAAACCTGCGACCGGACGCTTCGGGTGCTCATGCTGCGGCCGGCCGATCGCAGCTTCAATGCCGAGCCAGCCGCGGACGGCCCCGACCTCGCCGAAGGGCACTCCGGTCTGCGCCATGCCCCAGGGACCGGGGTTCATGCCGAGCAGGAGCACCTCCCGGCGCCCGGCGCCGTAGCGCTCGAGGTACTGGGCGTGGGCCGGCCACGCATAGTCGAGCGGGTTGTAGACGTGGCTGACCGGAGGTGCGAATCGGAGCTCATCGACCGCCACGCCGAGCTCACGTGCGATGCCGACCAACGGCGAGTCCTTGACCATCTCGCCGGTGATGGTAGCAATTCGCCGAATTCCGAAACGTGGCGATCCCCTCGAGTCAGGCGGGGCGTCTTCTACGCGGGTTGGCGGCCAGGAGGAGCCAGGTAGCACACTTGGGCTCACCACAACGATCGCGGTAAACACAGATAACCCAATCATCTACAGTTGTATCAACGCGGGCCCAAATGTGTACCAGGCACGCTCCTGGCCGCCTTCCGGCAACTCGCGACGATCATCGCCGCCGGTCCCTGACTCAAGGGGATCGCCACGATCCGAAATCCGAATTCAGAATTCCGAATTCCGCAATCCGAAATCTCATTCTGCGGTGGCGTTAGTATGTTTTCGGGAGGCCGCCATGCACCGTTGGCTCGTGCTCGCCGCACTGCTGGGTTGCGTATCCGTCGTCGTCGCCGCCGATCGTCCCGAGGGGCCTGCCTTCGCCACCCGCTCGGTGAGCTACGCCCGGCACGGGATGGTCGCCGCCGCCCACCCCCTGGCCGTCCAGGTCGGCCTCGACGTCCTCAAGGCCGGCGGATCGGCGGTGGACGCCGCGATCGCGGTCAACGCGGCGCTGGGATTCCTCGAGCCGACCTCGTGCGGACTCGGCGGCGACCTCTTTGCCATGGTCTGGGACCCCGCGTCCGGGAAGCTGTACGGGCTCAACGCCTCGGGACGCGCCCCCGCGGCGCTGACCATCGACGCGGTGCCGGCCGAGGAGGACGGGACGATCCCCACCTACTCGGTCTACTCGTGGACCGTGCCCGGCTGTGCCGACGGCTGGTTCGAGCTGCACGAGAAGTTCGGCGTCCTCCCCATGGGCGAGATCCTCGCACCGGTGGCCGTCATGGCGCGCGAGGGCGCGCCGGTGCCGCAGGTGATCGCCGGCGCCTGGGCGCGCGGCGCGGAGCGCTTCAAGGACACGCCGGGCTTCGCCGAGGTCTTCATGCCCGGCGGCCGGGCCCCGGTCGAGGGCGAGGTCTTCGCCAACCCGGCTCTCGCCGGCACGCTCGAGGTGCTCGGGGCCGGGGGCCGCGAGGCGTTCTACGAAGGCGAGATCGCCCGCGCGATCGTCGCCTTCTCCGATGAGGTGGGCGGGTTCTTCACGATGGCGGATCTCGCCGCCCACCGCAGCGAGTGGGTCGAGCCCATCTCCACCACCTACCGCGGCCTCTCGGTGTGGGAGCTGCCGCCCAACCCGCAGGGCCTCGCCGCGCTGCAGATGCTGAACATCCTCGAGGGCTTCGACCTCGCGGCGATGGGCCGCGACAGCACCGACTTCTGGCACCTCTTGGTCGAGGCCAAGAAGCTCGCCTTCGAGGACCGCGCGAGATACTACGCCGACATGCAGTTCGCCGAGGTCCCGGTGGAGGCGCTGCTCGACAAGCGCTACGCCGCCGAGCGGGCGGCGCTCATCGATATGCAACGTGCCGCCAGGACGGTGGTGCCGGGCAACCCGGCCCTCGACCACGGCGACACCACCTTTTTGGTCACCGCCGACGCCTCGGGCATGATGGTGTCGCTGATCCAGTCCAACTACACCGGCTTCGGCTCGGGCTACGTGGTGCCGTCCCTCGGTATCGGCATCCAGGACCGCGGCGCGCTCTTCTCCCTCGACCCGCAGCACCCCAACGCCCTCGCGCCAGGCAAGCGGCCCTTCCACACCATCATTCCCGCCTTCATGGGTAGAAACGGCGCACCCGACACCGCCTTCGGGCTCATGGGCGGCGACATGCAGCCCCAGGGGCACGCCCAGATCGTCATCAACCTGGTGGACTTCGGCATGAACCTGCAGGAGGCCGGTGACGCGCCGCGTTTCCACCACACCGGGTCGTCCGAGCCCACCGGAACGCTGATGACCTCGGGAGGCGTGCTCCACCTCGAGAAGGGCCTGCCGCCCGAGGTCTACCGCGACCTCGCCAAACGCGGCCACCGCATCCAGGAGGTCAACCCGGCGGTCTTCGGCGGCTACCAGATCATCCGCCGCGACCCCACAACCGGCGTGCTGGCGGGCGCCACCGAGTCGCGCAAGGATGGGATGGCGGCAGGCTATTGATTTCGGATTTCGGATTTCGGATTTCGAATTTTCCACCCGCCCGCCCTCGATCCCCCGGGGGCACGGGCGGAACGTTCTAACGATTAACGTTCTAACGTTTTAACGTTTGCCGCGCGCCGCGGTAAGATGTAACGCCATGCTGGAGCCGATCCTCACCGACGAGCAGCGTGCCCTCCTGGCGGAGGAGCGGGAGCTGCTCGCGGAGGTGGCGGCCGGCCTCGAGCGCGCGGAGGCGGCGAACGACGATCTCCGCACCCTCTCCGACTCGGTGCAGCAGCTCGACGAGCTCTTCCTGCTCATCGTGGTGGGCGAGTTCAACGCCGGCAAGAGCGCGCTCATCAACGCCCTGCTCGGCGAGCGGGTGCTCGCCGAAGGCGTGACCCCGACGACCGCGAAGATCCACCGCCTGGTGTGGGGCGAGACCTTCGAGCGGCGCCCCTCCGGCGCGCTGGGCGAGCTCATCACCGCGCCGGTGGAGACCCTGCGCCAGCTCAGCATCGTCGACACTCCCGGCACCAACGCCCTCGACCGCGCGCACGAGGCCTTGACCACCGACTTCGTGCCGCGCGCCGACCTGGTGCTGTTCGTGACCTCGGCCGACCGCCCACTCTCGGAGAGCGAGCGGCTCTTCCTCGAGTCGATCCGCGACTGGGGCAAGAAGGTGGTGATGGCGATCAACAAGATCGACATCCTGCGCAGCGAGGAGGACGTCCTCGAGGTCGTGCGCTACGTCAGCGAGCACGCGAAGCGCTTGCTCGGCCTCGCACCCGAGGTCTTGCCGCTGTCCGCCCTGCGTGCCGCCGAGGCGCAGGCCGCGGGCGACCAGCCGGCCCTGGAGGCGAGCGGGCTGCCGGCACTGGCCCGCTTCCTGCGTCGAACCCTCGACAGCGTCGAGCTCCTGCAGCTCAAGCTCGGCAACCCCCTCGGCGTCGCCGGGCACCTGCTCGCGGATTCGGTGTCGTCGGTGGAGGTCCGCCGGGCGGTGCTCGCGGACGATCTGCACACCATCGACGACATTGAACGCCAGACCGCCGCCTGGGTCGAGGACGTGCAGCGCGAGTTCTCGCTGCGCCTGGCCGACGTCGACAACGTGCTCCTCGAGATGGAGCAGCGGGGCCTCGAGTACTTCGACGACACCGTGCGCCTGGGCCGCCTCGCCCGGCTCTTCGACCGCGCCGGGCTCGAGGCGAGCTTCGAAGAAAAGGTGGTCGCCGGCGCTCCGGAGGCCGTGGAGCAGAAGGTCGAGTCGCTCATCGACTGGCTCGTCGACTCGGAGCTCGGCCACTGGCAGCGCGTCGTCAACCACGTCAACCGGCGCGCCTCGGCCCACGCCGACCGCATGGTCGGCGAGGTCGGCAGCCGCTTCGAGACCGACCGCACGCGTCTGCTCGACACCGTCGGCCGCGCCGCCCGCGACGGCCTCGCCTCCTACGACCGCGTCGCCGAGGGCCGGCGCATGTCGGAGGGCCTGCAGAAGGCGGTGACCTCGGCCGCCGCCCTCGAGGTCGGCGCGGTCGGGCTCGGAGCCGCGGTGGCGCTGGCGGCCACCTCCACCGCGGCCGACATCACCGGGCTCACCGCGGCGGGGCTGATGGCCGCCCTCGGCCTCTTCGTCCTGCCGCACCGCCGGCGCCGCGCCAAGGCGGAGTTCCGGTCCCGGGTCGCAGCTCTGCGCGCGGAGCTCGTCAAGGCCCTGAGCCGCCACTTCGAGGGCGAGGCCGCGCAGCGGCGGCGGCGGCTCGACGAGACCATCGCCCCCTACACCCGCTTCGTGCGCTCCGAGAGCGAGCGCCTCGCCGCCGAGCGCGATACGCTGCAGGACCTCGAGAACCGCGTCGACGAGCTCAAGGCCCGGGTCGCCGCGCTGTCGGCGTAATCTCCCGACTCCTGCCCGTCTCCGTTTCAGTGCCCGGATGCAGGGTCAGTGACAGCGGCAGATGACACTGACAGTCTCAGTGGCAGTTTCAGTGGCAGTTGCAGTGGCAGTGGCAGCGACGGTGGCAGTGGCAGCGGCAGCGAGCAGGCGGTAACCCGGCATGGCCAAACCGGGGCGTTCATACCAATTGATTCGAGGGGTCGTCTGAACCACAGAGGCACAGAGGTCACAGAGCCGCACAGAGGGGTTTCAGACTCATCGCAGGACCATCCCGAGATCATCTTGGTGCGAGGTCATGATGTCTCTCTGTGGCTTCTCTGTGTTCTCCGTGCCTCTGTGGTTCGGGTGGGTGGGTGGAAATCCGAAATCCGAAATCCGAAATCCGAAATCCGAAATTCGAAATTCGAAATTCGAAATGGGCGGGCGGGCGGCATTCCTCATTCCCAATTCCTAATTCCTAATTCGAGCCGTGGCCACCCCATCTTTCCCGGATGAGCCCAACGTTTCAACGTTGAACGTTCTATTCCTCCCTGCCGCCTCCGACCTCCGGCAGCGGCCGGCCCGGTGTCCAGGGCACGCCGGCGGCCTCCATCTTCGCTTCGAGGGCCGGCAGGTCGCGCTCGATCAGTGAGCGCAGCTGCGGCTCGAGCCCGGCGAACTGCTCCGCGGCGATCTCGAAGGCGCGGCGGTGGGTGGCCGT
>DATIVB010000741.1:0-2698 GCA_035466375.1 Chondromyces sp. | reverse complement strand
GGTGCGCCCCCGGTTGCGCTCGCGGCAGCGGGCCAGCACCTCGGGCAGGCGGCCGAGGTCCGCATCGGCGCGCGCCAGCCAGGCGGCGAAGACGAAGGGCAGCCCGGTGAGCTCGCGCCACGCCTCGCCGAGGTCGAGCTGGTAGGGGTAGCGGGGGGTGTCGGCGCCGTTCTCGGCGTGCACCACCTTGTCGCCGATCAGCAGCACCGCGTCGGGGTCGCTCGGCTCCGGCCCGAGGGTGACCAACTCGGGCCGGCGGCCGTGGAGCGCGTCGAGCACCACCTCCAGCAGCGCCACCGAGGTGTGGCTGTCGCCGTCGGTGTGGATGCGCTCGAGTTCGGCGATGGGCGCGCGGCTGAAGACCCGCACGGTGTGGGTTGCGCCGTCCGAGCCGATGGCCCCAACGGGCACGATGCAGAGCTCGGCTGGAGCCGTCTGGAAGTCGATGACGGGGCACAGCGCGACGTCGGCGTCGCCGGCGGTGAGCAGGTTCAACAGCCGGCTCGGGACATCGGTGCGGAGCGCGACCCCGGGCTCGTCCTCGAGGCCGGCGATCAGCGGGCGCGCATTGAGGAAGCTGACGGCGGCGACCGTGAGGGGCGCGTCCGGCATGGCGGGGATCAGCCGATCGGGTCGTGCGGCATGGTGCCGCGGCGGCTGCGGAGGTAGGCGAAGGGGGTGGCGAAGAGGAGGTTCGACACCCGCGAGGTGTAGACGTCCGCCGAGCGCTCGATCTGCCTCGCGAGGTGGCTCTTGTCGTTGCCGGCGCGCAGCAGCGCGCCCCAGCGGGGGTTCTCGAGCTCGGACGCCTGGCGGGCCAGCGGCGCGATGCGCTCGTCGAGGGCGAGGGTCCGCTCCCTGACGTGCTGGAACTCGGCCTCGAGCTCGCGCATGGTGGCCGGCGGGCGCTCGCCGTATCCCTCGCGCTGGCGCAGCATGGCGAGTCGGATGCGGCTGAGGGTTCCCTCGAGCTCCACCTTCTCGGCCATCATCCCGGTCAGCAACCGCTCGGTGGTGCTGAACTCCTCCACCGCCGCCAGCTCCTGCTCGAGCTCGCGCAGGATCAGCGCGGTCCGCCAGCGCAGGCTCGCTTTGGAGACCTTGACGTCGGCGAAGATGTGGTCGCCGACGTAGAGGATCGAGGCGCCCGACAGCCCCAGGTAGTGCTCGACCTTGGAGGCGTCGCCGCCGAGGTAGGCGCCCGGGCCGGGGATGGCGCCCGGCACCGGCTTGAGCAGGCCCTGCTGCTCGTCGGCGATGGAGAAGATCGGCAGGTTGTAGAGGAAGAAACCCGGCTTGCGGGCGCCGACGATGACCAGCTCGAAGAGGTCGCGCCAGGTCTTCCCGGGCGGCATGTAGCGGTCGTAGGCGTAAGACATGACGGTCTGCGCGTACGGCCACTCCGAGTTGGAGATCAGCATCAGCCGCTTGCCGGCGTGCACCTGGTCCAGGAGCGCCTCGGCCGCCTGGGGGTCGAGGTCGATGTAGGGCTCGGGGTCGGCCATGATCGCGGCCTTCAGGGTGCCCTCGATGTGGGCCTCGTCGAGGCTCTCGCGGACCCGCCGGAAGAGGTCCTCGTAACCGTGGACCCCGGGGAAGGCCTGGCGGTCGTAGAGGTCCACCAGCTGGGCGTACAGGCAGCACTCGGAGAGCGAGAACAGGGTGTTGAGGAAGAAGAAGCGCGACTCGGAGAGGTCGACGGGGGTGTGGCGGTAGACCTCGCGCTGCTCCTCGAAGTCCATCAGCCGGGTGCCGTGGGCGGCGCGCATGACGTAGCCGAATCGGTTGGCCTTGACGATGTTGCCGAGCTCGGAGTCCACCACGAGACCGCGGATCACGAGCTCGGGGTCGAACTGCAGGCTCTCGAGCGGCCAGCCGTCGGCGATCATCAGCTCACGGGCCCACTCGTAGGCCTTCCGCTCCCACTGGTCCGCGTGGTAGTGGATCAACGTGTAGTCCATGTCGTAGCCGATGGCGGCGATGCTGCGCAGGTTGAGCGTGCGGTTGGCGTAGATCGCCCGCCCCGGCGGCACCTCTTCGAGACCCAGTTTCGATTCCATCATGGCCCCGAAGCATACAACGATTTTTTTCAGCCCGCGGGCCTGAGCCCGTGGGCCGGAAAAAAAAGCAAGCCCGGGTTCGGGCTTGGGAAGGAGGAGATTATCCGGTGCGTCCAGACTCAATATCGGTTCGGCGCGGCTCAGCGTCAGTGAGCGGGGTCACATCCTGGCTCGTCGGCGTCAGAGGCGTATCGGGCCAACCAGATTCCGATCCCGTTCCCGATCCCGATCCCGGACATCCGTTAGCACGTTCCACGTTTGAACGTTCGAACGTTGCCACCCACCCACCTGGTTATCCATGCCCGTGCCCGTCTCCGTTTCCGTGCCCGGATTCAGGTTCAGTGACGGCGGCAGTGGCAGTGGCAGTCTCAGTGGCAGTTTCAGTGACAGTTTCAGTGTCAGAGGACCGCGTCCGTGACAGCGTCCGGCGCGACCGCGGGGCGGCCAGGTCGGGTCGACCGCTGACCGGACGCCGTCGCCTTCCGCGGGGTCGGCGCGAACCGTCGCAACCACTAAGGCACCAAGACACCAAGAAAAACACTAAGGATTCTCTTCGTGAGCATCTTGGTGCCTTGGTGGTTCAACCGTGGGCGGGCGGGAACTCAAAACTCAAAACTCAAAACTCAAAACTGACCGGG
>DATIVB010000740.1:0-5338 GCA_035466375.1 Chondromyces sp. | reverse complement strand
CCTCCGCTTCCCCGAGCAGGCGCGGGCGCTCAAGCTCGAGGCGCGCTGCGACGTGCTGGTAGTGCCGGCCTGGTGGCCGTGGCGGCGCGATCACATCTGGAGGGCCCTGCTGCAGGCGCGGGCGGCGGAGAACCAACTGTGGGTCCTGGGCTGTGCGATCGCGGGATCGGTGTTGCCCGGGGAGGACTTCGCCGGCGCTGGCAACCACGTCTTCGACCCGGCGGGCGAGCCGGTGCGCACCGCCGACGACCGCACCTACGACCTCGAGCTCGAAAACCCGCCGCCCTCGATCGTCGATCCGGTGGAGCAGCACGTAGAGATCACGAAGGTCGAGATCGTCGACGAGGAGTGTTGAGTTTTGAGTTTTTAGTTTTGAGTTCCCGCCCACACCCCCGGCGCTCACGGGAGGGTGGGGGACTACTCAAAACTAAAAAACTCCGGACTCGAAAACTCAACACGGAATCCTATTCGGTGAGAACGAACCTCTCGTCGAGGTGGCTCTCGATGTTGCGCTCGAGCAGGTCCTGGTGGTCGAAGCCGTGGATCCGCAGGTAGTACTCGGCGGCCTCGATGAGCACGATCTCAGGAATCAGCCCGATCATCTCGACGCGGCGGATGTCGACGCCGAAACGTGCGGCCTCGAGGCGCAGGTTCTCGATCACCCGGTACATGGGCGCCGCGCGGAAGTTGACGATGGAGACCGTGAGCATCGCCAGGTCGCTGCGGGCGTCGCGGCCGGGGTAGGCCCGCACCTGGCCGCCCGAGGTGTCGGCGATCGCCCGCCCCACCTGCACCGCGACCTCCTCCTCCGGACAGGAGAGGAACACCTTGAACGAGATCAGCGGGTAGCGGGCGCCGATGATGGTGACGCCCGAGTCCTCCGGGAAGGCGTCGGGGCCGAGGTCGGGCTTCCAGCGCGGGTCCCGCATCTTCTCTGCGAAGCCCTCGTACTCCCCCTGACGGATGTTCTCGATGTCGCGGCGGTAGCGGAAGCGGGCCGACTCGGCGAACAGGTAGACGGGCAGCTTGAAGCGATCGGCGACCTGCTCGGCGAACTCCACCGACCACGCGGTCGCCTCCTCGATGGTGGCGTCCTTGAGGGGTACGAAGGGGAAGACGTCGATCGCGCCGACCCGCGGGTGCTCACCGCTGTGGGAGCGCATGTCGATGTGGCCGAGCGCCCGTTCGTAGAGCAGCATTCCGCCCTCGAAGACCGCCGTCTTGGTGCCCGAGAACGAGAACACCGTGCGGTTGCGGACGTGATCGACCGCGACGTCGAGCATTATCAGGTTCGAGATCTGCTGCAGCCGGTGGCTGAGGTCGTCGATGAACTCCTGGTCCCGGCCCTCGCAGATGTTCGGCACGACCGCGATGATCTTGCTCATCATTGCCTCCTAGAAGATGCCCAGAAAGACGCCCGCGGCGATGGCGGAGCCGATGACTCCGGCGACGTTGGGACCGAGAGCGTGCTGGAGGAGGTAGTTCGTCGGGTCCTCCTCGAGGCCGACCACGTGCACGACCCGCGCCGAGTCGGGCACCGCGGAGACCCCGGCCGCCCCGATCAGAGGGTTGATCTTGTCGGCGGTGAACAGGTTCATGAGCTTGGCGAACAGGACGCCGCCGGCGGTGGCGAGCGAGAACGCCACACAGCCGAGCACGAAGATCAGCATCGACTGCCGGGTGAGGAAGACCTGCGCCGTGGTCGAGGCGCCGACGGCGACCCCGAGCAGAATGGTGGCGATGTCGAGCAGGGCGCTCGAGGCGGTCTTGGAGAGACGATTGGTGACACCCGATTCCTTCAGCAGATTGCCGAAAAAGAGCATCCCGAGCAGCGGCAGCCCGCCGGGCGCCACGAGGGTGGTGACGATCAGGCCGGCGACGGGAAACAGGATCTTGTCGCGCTTCGACACCGGGCGCCCCGGTTTCATGCGGATCAGGCGCTCCTCGCGCGACGTCAGGAGCTTCATGATGGGCGGCTGGATGATCGGCACCATGGCCATGTAGGAGTAGGCCGCGATGGCGATCGGCCCGATCAGGGTCGGGGCGAGCCGCGACGCGAGGAAGATCGCCGTGGGGCCGTCGGCGCCGCCGATGATACCGATGGCGGCCGCGTCCGGGGGCGCGAAGCCGAGCCCGAGCGCGCCCAGGAAGGTGGCGAAGATCCCCACCTGGGCGGCGGCTCCGAGCAGCACCGAGCGCGGGCTCGAGAGCAGCGCCGAGAAATCGGTGAGCGCCCCGATGCCGAGGAAGATGAGCGGCGGGAAGAGCCCCGTTCGGACCCCGAAGTAGATCAGACCCATGACGCTGTTGGTGGTCGTGTTGAAGACGTACTCGTGGGTCACGGGGTCGATCATGTAGACCGAGACCGCGTTGAAGATCTGGGGCGGCAGGGGGATGTTGCCGATGAGGATGCCGAAGCCGATCGGAACCAGCAGCAGAGGCTCGTGCTCCCTGACGATCCCGAGGTACAGGAACAGGATCCCGACGCCGAGCATCACCGCGTTCAGGGTCGTGAGGTTGACGACGCCGGTCGACGCCATCACCTGCGTGACGTAGCTCTGCGTCTCGCCGCGGACCAGGTCGCGGTTGAAGAAGCCCCGCAGGTACTCGGTGATCGTACCGAGGCTCTCGTTGTCACCGATCGCGACCACGGTGAAGAGGGCGCCGACGTTTCCCGATGCGTCGCGCAGCACGCCCTTGGCGCCGATCCGCAAGGCGACGCCTTGATCCGAGCGGCCGCGCTCGATCGTGAAGAAGCGGCCCGACTCGAGCTCCCGGAAGGTGGAGAACGGGATCTCGGGCTCGTCGATGGCCACGTGGTCCGCGTCTCCGGGCTGCACGCCCGGTTCGAGGGACTCGATGCGGGCCACGCTCTGGCGGTCGCCGGCCGCGACGACCGTGAAGTGCCCGAGCACCCCGCCGCTCGAATCGCGCAGCGTGCCGGTGGTCGCGGGGACGGCATTCCCGCCCCCGTCCGTCTGGCGGTGGCTCAGGCCGTCATCCGCGCCTCGCGGGATGCTGATGTAGATCGCGTCGTCGAAGTGCACCGCGAAGGAATGCTCCCCGGCGGCGGCCACGGCGGCGAAACAGGAGGCGATCAGGACCGCGGCCGCCGCCCCCGCCGTCGGCGCTCGAAGGAGCCGTGACAAACGCTGCATGCCGGAGATCTCGTGCCTGTGCATCGTCATTCCTAGAGGGTGGTCATCTCAGGCCGCAGCAGCTCGAGCAGTGGGTCGCCCTCGCTGACGCTGTCGCCGCCCGCGACGAAAATCTTGCGCACGGTGCCGTTGTACGGCGCCGGGATCACGTTCTCCATCTTCATGGCCTCGAGCACGAGCAGGGGGTCGCCTGCGCGCACGGTGCTGCCTTCGCCGACCTTGACCTCGAGCACGAGCCCCGGCAGGGGGGCGCGCACGTTACCGTGGCTGCCGGCCGGCGCGGCAGGGGTAGGGGCGCGGACGGGGGGCGGGGCCGCCCTCGCGGTGGGCGCGGGACGGGCGATTTCGACGGCCGCGCTCCCTGCGTGACCGATCTTCACCAGGTCGGCGGTGTACTCGACGCCGTCGACGAGCACCCGGGCCTGCTGCGGCGTGATCTCCTTGATCTCGGCCCGGTACTCTCTGCCGTTGATGCTGAGCACGTACTCGCTCATGGATTGCCTCGCCGTCTTGTTCAGAGAGTCCGCTCGATGGTCAGCCGCCCGCCGTGCTCCGCCCGGTGCAGGCGGCGTTCCACCTCGAGCACGGTGGCGATCACGGTGATCACGGCGGGGTCGATGGGAAGCTGCGGGAGGGGCTCCTCCGGCGAGCCTGAGCGCCGTCGCGCCGGGGGCCTCAGCCGAGCCGCCAGAGAGGGCAGCGTACCGAGGATGAAGATGAGCAGCGCCGTCAGCGTGAGGCCCCCGAACACGACGCCCAGGCCGAGCGCGGAGATGGTGAGGGCGTCCTGCAGGTTCATGATCCAGACCTTCTCAGAGCGGGATGTTGGAGTGTCGGACCTCGGGGTTTCGCTGCCGCTTGCCGTCGAGCATCTCGAGCGACTTGATGATGCGGAGCCGGGTGTTGGCGGGCTCGATCACGTCGTCGATGTAGCCCTTGCGCGCAGCCACGAACGGGGTCGCGAACAGGTCCCGGTAGCGCTGCTTGAGCTCCTCCGCCTTCGCCCGCGGGTCGTCGGCGGCGTCGATCTCCTTGCGGTACATGATCTCGATCGCGCCGTCGGGCCCCATCACCGCGATCTCGGCGGTCGGCCACGCGAAGTTGACATCGGCGCGGATGTGCTTCGAGCTCATGACGCAGTAGGCGCCGCCGTAGGCCTTGCGCACGATCACCGTCACCTTGGGGACGGTCGCCTCGGCGAAGGCGAACAGCAGTTTGGCGCCGTTGCGGATGATGCCGCCGTACTCCTGGACGGTGCCGGGCATGAATCCCGGGACGTCCTCGAAGGTGACGAGCGGGATATTGAACGCGTCGCAGAAGCGCACGAAGCGCGCGCCCTTGATCGAGGAGGCGTTGTCGAGCACGCCGGCCAGGACGAGCGGCTGGTTGGCGACGATCCCGGTCGGCCGTCCGTTGAAGCGCGCGAAACCGACCACCAGATTGGGCGCGAAGTCGGTGTGGATCTCGAAGAAGTCGCCGTGGTCGGCGACCCGGCGGATGATCTCCTTCATGTCGTACGGCGTGTTGGGGTTGTCCGGGAGCAGGAAGTTGAGCTCGGGGTCGGTGCGGTCGGCCGGATCGTCGCTGCGCAGGATAGGCGGTTTTTCGCGGCCGTTCTGCGGCAGGTAGCCGAGCAGCCGCCGCAGCATGGCGAAGGCCTCGTCCTCGCTTGCGGCCACGAGGTTCGCGACGCCGCTCTTCTCGCTGTGGATCGCCGCCCCGCCGAGCTGCTCGACCGTGACGTCCTCGCGGGTGACCTGTTTGACGACCTTGGGCCCGGTCAGGAACATGTACGAGGTGTCCCTGACCATCATCACGAAATCGGTGATCGCGGGCGAGTACACCGCGCCGCCGGCACAGGGTCCGAGGATCAGCGAGATCTGCGGCACCTGCCCCGACGCCAGGACGTTCTTGAGGAAGATGTCGGCGTAGCCGGCGAGCGCGTCGACGCCCTCCTGGATCCGCGCGCCTCCGGAGTCGTTGAGGCCGATGATCGGTGCGCCGGCCTCCACCGCGAGGTCCATGATCTTGCAGATCTTCTCCGCGTAGGCCTTGGAGAGCGAGCCGCCGAAGACCGTGAAGTCCTGCGAGAACACGAACACGAGGCGCCCGTCGATGGTCCCGTGGCCGGTGATGACGCCGTCGGTCAGCGGTTGTTCGGCATCCATCCCGAAATCGGT
>DATIVB010000739.1:0-1566 GCA_035466375.1 Chondromyces sp. | reverse complement strand
GTCCTTTTTCCGCCACGGCGCCGGTGACGGATACAGGGAAGCGCAGTCCTCGAGGCGGGCCGACTCTCCGCCGCGGCAGACGGCGTACTTCCCCCCCGCCCAGATGGCGGCGCCCGCGGTCTCGCCCTGCCTGTTGACCGCGTAGAACTTGACGTCGAAGTTCGGGCGGCCGCGTTCGTCGAGGAGGTACGGCACCCGGGTTGCGCGGACCAGGCGGTCGAGGGCGCCCAGACAGGCGTCGCGGGGGCTGCTGCCGGCCCGCATCAGCTCGACGATGGTGTGCGCGCCGGCGATCTGGATCACCGATTCGCCGCGGCCGGTGGAGCCGGCGGCGCCGACCTCGTTGTCGACGAAGAGCCCGGCGCCGATCAGTGGCGAGTCGCCAACCCGTCCCGGCATCTTGAAGAACAGGCCCGACGTCGTCGTGGTGCCGCCGAGATCGCCTTGGGCGTTCACGGCGCACAGGTTGATGGTTCCGTGCGGCGGGATCGGCCCGTGCTCCTTGATGAACCACTGCACATCGGGGTCGTCGACGAGCTCGGGCGTCGCGACCCAGTCGTCGAGGTCCGACATCTGACCCTTCCAGTAGAGCCATATCTTGCGCGCCCGCTCGGTGAGCAGGTCTTCGGTCGGAAACCCCAGTGAGTCGGCGAAGCGGGCCGCACCTTCGCCGACCAGCAGTACGCGGGTGGTCCGCCGCATGATCTCCAGGGCCACCCGCGCCGGGTGCTTGAAGCCCTCGAGGGCGGCCACCGCTCCGGCGCGCATGCTGGGTCCGTCCATGCAGCAGGCATCGAGCTGCACCACCCCGTCGGCGTTCGGCAGGCCGCCGTAGCCGACGGTGACGTCCTCCGGGTCCGCCTCGACCACGGCGACGCCATCGACCGCCGCATCGACCGGTGCCGCACCCGCCTGCATGCGCCGCACCGCCACGGCGACCGCCTCGATGCCGTTCTCCGAGGCCACCGCCACCGGCTGCTTCGGACTGGCGGCGAGGGAGGGCTCCGCCGCGCCGGCGACGGCCGCGCCGACGACGGCTGCGGCGCCCGCTGCGACCGCCTCGCGACGGGTCAGACCATGATCGGATTCGGACTGAGACGCAGGGGGTGTGGTCTGTTTCATGGCGCTCATACTGGGACGGGGATGGGAGGGTGTCAAGGTGGGGAACCGCGCGCGGAAGATCAGGAATCAGGAATTCCCATCCGCCCGCCCATTTCGGATTTCGGATTTGGGATTTCGGATTTCCGCCCGCCCGCCCAATTCGGATTTCGGATTTCCACCCGCCCACCCGCGCGAGACGTGTGCCCCACAAAGCGGCACCGCGCGGGGTGGGTATTGTGGGGCAGCCGTCTCGGCTGCCGGGTGGGTGGGCGAGGTTGTCCCGGCTGTCCGGGCGTCATCCCGACGCCCTGAAGCCCGCTCCGGGCTCGAACGTTCAACGTTCCAACGTTCCAACGTTCTAACGTTCGTCCTCCCCCCGGGGGCGCGGGTGGGAACTCAAAACTCAAAACTCAGGAACTCCTCCCCGGGTACAGCTATTGCATGGTCTGCGGCCGACGTGAGGAT
>DATIVB010000738.1:0-4400 GCA_035466375.1 Chondromyces sp. | reverse complement strand
AGGCCGTCGAAGACGTGCTTGAGGGACATGCTCCACGGCTTCTGCTGCCAGATGGCGTCGGAGAGATGGGCGAAGCTGTAAGCCATGAAGCTCGCGCACCCCACGACCCGGAAGACCTGCAGGTAGTGCGCGCCGGGGGCGAGGGTGCGGCCGGCGATGTAGGCGGCGAAGAGCCCCACCAGGAGCGAGAAGGCGAACCACAGGGCGAGCGCCTTGCCCATGGCGGGCGGACCGGCCGGGTTGATGTTCATGGTCCCGACCGGGCCGCGGTCGAACTTCTCCTGCATCTCGGGCGTCGCCATCTCCTTCATGGTTGCGGCGCGGGGGAAGGCGTAGAAGCCCGGCGACGGCTTCGCCGCGCCGATGGCTTCAAGGAGCCGGTCCTCGTCCGGGAGCTTGCGGTACTCGCTGTTGTGGTACTTCAGAGCCATGTGGATGATCGTGCTCGCGACGAAGACCACGACAGCCGCGAGAACGATCGGCAGCCAGAGGGCGGTCAGAGGCACCATGGGTCACTCCTTTTTGTGTCTCGATCTCTGTTGTTGACCACCTTATACCAGCTCGGCGAGGGGGAGTCCATGCCCGGACCCGTGCGGCGGGTGCGGACATCGGTAGAATGCGGGGGCCCGGGAGGGCGCAGCGCTCGAGAAGGAGGACGGATCATGGAGCGGAGCTCGTCAAGTCGCGCAGGGATGTGGTTTGGGGTCGCGGGACTGGTGGTTTCGACCGTGCTCCTGGCGGCACTGCCGGGGGCGGCCGCGGGGCTCGGTTTCGAGCAGCTGGCGGCGTTGCGGAGCGTTCGGGATGTGGCGATCTCGGCGGACGGGGCGACCATCGCCTATGTCCTCGAGGTGCCGCGGCGACCCGGCGTGGACCCCGACGGCCCGGCGTGGCGGGAGCTGCGGGTCGTGCGCGTCGCCGACGGGCTGGACCGGGTGTACGTCGGGGGCGACGTCAAGGTGAGCGGCGTGCGTTTCACCCCGGGCGGCGACCTGATCACCTACCTCGCGAAGCGCGACGGCGACGAGCACGCCTCGTTGTGGGCGATTCCGGTCGCGGGCGGCGAGTCGCGTCGGCTGCTCGCCTTCGGCAGCGCCATCACCGACTACAGGGTGTCGCCCGACGGCGGCACGCTGGCTTTCGTCGCGGCCGAGCCAGAGGGCGAGGCGCGCGAGAAGCGCCAGGAGGCGGGCTATACCGAGGAGGTCTTCGAGGAGGACTGGCGGCCGACCCGGGCGTGGTTGGCGCCGATGCCGGCTTTCGCGCCGCCGGTCGCCGATCCTGCGGCGCCGGACGACGAGCCCGAGGAGCCGCGGGCGCTTCCCATCGAGGGCTCGGTCTCGCACGTCCGCTTCAGCCCCGACGGTGCACTGCTCGCCGTCGACGTCGCGCCGACCCCGCTCGTCGACGACAGCTACATGCACCGCCGAGTGCACGTCGTCGAGGCGGCCACCGGCGAGGTGCGGGCGCGCCTCGACAACCCGGGCAAGCTCGGCGACTTCGAGTTCAGCCCCGATGGCGAGCACGTCGCGATGATCTCGGGCGCCGATCCCAACGACCCGGCCGCCGGACGGCTGCTGGTGGCGCCGAGCTCGGGCGGTGCGTTGCGGGACGTGCTGCCCGAGCTCGAGGGCGACGTCGCGGCCTTCGCCTGGCAGGACGCGGCGACGCTGGTGTTCGTGGCCGACATCCGCGAGGAGACGCGCTTCGGCGAGGTGGACATCGAGACCCTGGTCCAGAAGACCCACGCGGTGTCGGGCCCGCGCGCCGACGGCGCCAGGGTCCCCATCATGACCGGGCTGCACCTCGCGGCGGACGGAGGTTGGGCCGCCATCATTGGCGAGACCCCGCAGCATCCGGCCGAGGTCTTCGCCATGGCCCACGGCGACCCGGCGCCGAGGCGGCTGACCGACAGCAACCCCTGGCTCGCTGACGTCGATCTGGCGCCGCAGGAGGTGTTCGCCTTCACCGCGCGCGACGGCCTCGAGCTCAGCGGAGTCCTGGTCCGCCCGCTTTCGCCAACGGTGGGCCCCGCGCCACTCCTGCTCATGGTGCACGGCGGGCCCGAAGGCCACGACAACAACGGCTGGCAGACCTCGTACTCGAACCCGGCTCAGATAGCGGCTGCAGCGGGCTACGCGGTCTTCTTCCCGAACTACCGCGGCAGCACCGGGCGCGGCGTCGCGTTCTCGAAGCTCGGGCAGAGCGACGCGGCCGGTGCCGAGTTCGACGATCTGGTGGACGCGGTCGACGCGCTGGCGGAGGCGGGGATCGCCGACGTCGACCGGGTCGGCATCACCGGCGGCTCGTACGGCGGCTACGCCACCGCGTGGGGCGCCACCCGTTACAGCGAGCGCTTCAAGGCCGGAGTGATGTTCGTCGGCATCAGCAACAAGATCTCGAAGGGGATGACGACCGAGATCCCGATCGAGGACATCATGGTCCACACCCTCTTCCCGCCTTACACCCGCTGGCAGTACAGCCTCGAGCGCAGTCCCATCTACTACGTGGAGCAGGCGCGCACGCCGCTGCTGATCGCCGGCGGCACCGCCGACAGCCGGGTCCACCCGTCGCAGAGCCTGCAGCTCTATCGCGCGCTCAAGCTGGTGGGCAAGACGCCGGTGCGCTACGTGCGCTACCCGGGCGAGGGCCACGGCAACGCGCGCGCCGCCGCGCGGGACGACTACGCGCGGCGGCTGATGCGGTGGATGGACCACTTCGTGAAGGAGGGCAGGACCGAGCTGCCGCCGTGGGAGCTGGAGTCCGGGTTCCGTCCGGATGAGCCCTCGGATGAACCGGGAGACTCGTCCGACAACGGCTGAGATCGAGGTCCGGAAGCCCCGGTCGGCAGGTGGAGCGGCCGCGGCAGCCCGCGGTGATGTGCCGGCTCAGAATCGCAGCAGCGCGGCGGCCCAGTGGAAACCCGCGCCGAAGGCGGTGAGCAGGACCAGGTCGCCGGGTTTGATGCGGCCCTGGGCGCGCGCCTCCCAGAGCGCGAGCGGCACCGAGGCTGAGCCGGTGTTGCCGTAGTTCTGCACGTTGACGAACATGGTCGCCTCGTCGACGCCGAGTGCCTTCTGGACGGCGTTGATGATCCTCCGGTTCGCCTGGTGGGGCACGACGAGAGCAACCTCGTCGATGCCGACGCCGGCCTCCTCGAGCACGCGGCGGGCGGCCGCTCCCATCCGGGTGACCGCCTCCTTGAAGACCTCCCGCCCGATCATGACGATGTCCTGGTGCTCGCCGCGCTCGGCCGCCTGGAGCGTGAAGGGCCGGCGGGTGCCGCCGGTCTCGAGACAGAGGATCTCGGCCCGCGAGCCGTCGGTTCCTGCGGTGCACGCCAGCAGCTCGACGGCGTGCTCGCCGGCGCCCACGACGACCGCGCCGGCGGCGTCGCCGAAGAGCACGCAGGTGCTGCGGTCGCGCCAGTTCATGATCCGGGTCAGCAACTCGACGCCGACCAGGAGCACGCGCCGGCCGCGGATCGCGGCACGGGAGTGGGCGACGTCGAGGCCGAAGACGAAACCGGCACAGCCGCTGCCCGCCATGTCGAAGGCCGGCACCGTGCGCGCGCCGAGGCGCGTCTGCAGGTAGGAGGCGGTGTCGGGCAGGAAGACCTCGGGGGTGTCGGTGGCGACGATGATCTCGTCGATGTCGCCGACTGAGAGGCCCGCGTCGTCGAGGGCACGCCGCGCCGCGGCCTCGGCGAGGTCAACGGTCGACTGGTCGGGCGCCGCGATACGCCGGGTCGAAATGCCGGTGCGGGTGGTGATCCACTCGTCGGAGGTGTCCACCCACTCGGCCCACTCGTCGTTGGCCATCACCCGTTCGGGCACGTAGGCGCCGAGACCGAGAATGCCTGTCACGGGCTGTGTCATCGTCAGCACGTCCTCCAGCGGCACGGATTCTATAGCGATTTCGTCTCAGGAACAAAGGGGTGCCCGGGCCGACGGCGGAAGCCGGGGTGCGATCCTGATCCCGAAGGGGATCAGGAATCGCCCCGCCACCTGGTGTGTTGCGCTCTGCGACATGGAGGTTGATCATGATTAAACCGCTCGTGCTGAGTGCCATCGTTGGTGTTTTTGTCGGGTTGTCGGCGTGCGGAGGGTCGACGGGGACTGCCTCGATGACCGGCGCTGCATCTTCGGGGGCCGCGGTGCAGTCGACCGGTGAGGCGGCCCGGCCCGCGGTGATCGACCACACCGTGGAGACGCTCGAAGGCGGGACCCTCGACCTCGGGTCGTTCCGCGGGCGGCCGATGCTGATCGTCAACACCGCCTCGAAGTGCGGCTACACTCCGCAGTACGCGAGCCTGCAGAAGCTGCACGAGACCTACGGCGAGCGCGGCCTGGTGGTCCTCGGATTTCCCAGCAACGACTTCGGCAACCAGGAGCCCGGCA
>DATIVB010000737.1:0-12608 GCA_035466375.1 Chondromyces sp. | reverse complement strand
CGCCGGGTGCCGGCCTTCCGCATCCTCAGCGACCGCACCCTGGTCGCCATATGCCGCGCGCGGCCGGCCGACGAGGAAGAGCTGCTCGAGGTGGCGGGCATCGGCCCGGCCATCCTGAGCAAATACGGAAGCAAGGTGCTCGCGGTCGTCAACGCCGAAGCGACGCCGGACGACGACTGATCCGATTTCCAGAGCGAAGGAAGTTCTCGACGTTCGAACGTCCGGCTCATCCGGAAATCTGTGAGATGGCCGTCCGTCGAATGAGGAATTAGGAATGAGGAATTAGGAATTAGGAATGCCGCCTGCCCGCCCATTTCGGATTTCGGATTTCGGATTTCGGATTTCCACCCATCCACCCGCTGAGCATGTGGCGGTGCAGGTCCAAGGGGTCAACAGCTTCCGGGACAGTGGCAGTGGCAGCCGCAGTTTCCGCATCCAGTGGCAGCGGCAGTGGACAGCGACAGTGTCCAGGCGGGGGCTTGAGCACAGCCCGTGACTCCGGCTGCCCCACCGGCTATTCCCCGACGTGAACGACCCGGAGGTGGCCATGCCGCGGTCGCGCCCCCGGCTCGCTGTCCCGGTCGCCGCCACGGACGCGGCCCTCTGAAACTGAAACTGTCACTGAAACTGTCACTGAAACTGCCACTGAGACTGCCACTGGGACTGTCACTGTCATCTGCCACTGTCACTGAAGCTGAATCCGGGCACGGAGACGGGCACGGGTACCAACCGATGCCTCCATCCCATACAATTCCGGAGGAGCCGAGCGTTCAACGTTCAAACGTACAGCGTTCAAACGTTCAACGTTGTCCGGGGCCGATGTGCAGCCGCTCGGCGATTTCCCGCCACAGCTCGCCGAACGCGCGTGCGGCCGGCTGCGACGGCAGGGTGGCCGCGACCGGTGCCCGCGTCAGACCCATGCGCTCGACGACGCTCGCCGACGGGATTGGAGTGCGCAGGAAGCTGTCATCAGCCAGGCAACGCTCCGAGGTGTCGAGGTGCATCCACTTTCGGCGGTCGACCATCGACAGGAAGGGCATGACCAGCGGCCGGTGCTTGCCGGCCGTCGCCGCGAACTCGCGCACCTGCTCGAGGGTGCGCATCGAGAGCGTGGTCGGAATGACCGGCACCAGCACGGCATCGGCGGCGCGCAGCACGGCCTCGGAGACCAGAGACACGCTCGGCGGGCAGTCGATCATCACGAGGTCGTACTCCGCCGCCAGCGGGCGCAGCCTCTTGGCGAGCAGCTTGCGCGGCTTGCGCCCCGCGTCGAGGGCGAGGTCGAGGTGGCGGTAGGAGAAGTCTGCCGGCAGCAGGAAGAGGTTGTCGAACTCGCTGGCCTGAACGAACTGCCGCAGGTCGAGATCGCGATCGAGCACGGTCTGCACTCCGCCCGGGAGCTCGGGCAGCGCCCGCAGGTAGAAGCTGGTGGCGCCCTGCGGGTCGAGGTCCCAGAGCAGGGTTCGGGTGCCCGAGGAGGCCGCGGCGTGTGCGAGGTTGACCGCGGCCGCGGTCTTGCCCACGCCCCCTTTGACGGTCCAGACGGCGATCGTGTGCATCCGGTCAGTCTCCGCTGAATGTCTTCGAGTAGAGGCGGCGGCTCGCGGCGCCGGAGAACTCGGCGAATCGATCGCCGAAGTCCCGATGGTAGATCTCCTGGTGTTCGCGCAGCATGTCGGCGAGACGGCCGATGGCGAACACCGTCGAGGCGTCGGCTTCACCCTTGTCCATCAGTTGCTCGGCGAGACCGGTCAGCTGCTTGCGCTGCACCTCCATGTCGTTGAAACCTCCGAGGACGTCCTGGAAGCTCTTGAGCTCCTTGACGAGACGGGTGACGGTGGCTTCGGGATAGAGGCTGGCGAAGAACTCCAGCAGGTAGCGCAGCTTCTTGGCATCGATCCGGAGCCGGTGCAACTCCGCGGCCGGCGGCGGGTCGGCGAGTCGCTTGCCCCGCTTGAGCATGCGCCGGTAGGCCTTGACGATCTTCGCACCCGCGAGCTCGGCGATCGGCCGCGCCGCCTTCGCCGCCTCGGCGCCGACGGCCGGCTCCGTGATCAACGCCCGCCACGATGTGACGAGTTCGTCGAACCTGCGGGAGCGCAGTGCGGCGCGAACGCGGCGCAGCGCCGCTTTGCGCTTGCGCCGCAGCAGCCGTTCGAGGTCGTCGACGGCGCCGGCGTCGTCCCCGAGTCGGCGGCGGTAGTCGTCCAACTCCAGCAGGGCCACGTCGAGGTCGCGGCAGTCATTGGTGACCGCACCCAGCCACCGAAGCTCGGCGGCGAGGTGATCGGCATCGGGTCGTGGCAGCACGTCCTTGATCTGGCCGATCGCGGAGCGCGCGCGGCGGGAGGCGACCCTTAGGTCGTGCAGGAACTCGATGTCGATGTCGGCGATCACGCCGCCGACGTTGGCCGTCATCGTTTCCAGAAGCTGGGCAAGGACGGCCCGCATCGCTTCATCGCTGCGCTGTGCCGGCCGCAGCTCGAGTCGCGGCTTGGTGGTGTAGTCGCCGGGGCGGCGGCCGCGGGCCGCGGCCGCCTCCGCCATCAGATCGGTGGTTGCCCGGTCGCCGATCCCGACCTCGCGAAGTTGCTCGAGCACGCGCTCGAGCGCTCGGTCCCCGATCGCCACCGGGACGATGGTGACGGTGCGGAGCGGTCGACCGGGCTCCGCGTCGGACCCGGCGATCGTGGTCTCCTCGATGGCGAGCCGAACCAGCGTGTTGCCGCGCTCGCCGCTGATGCGGGCGGCCCGTCGGCCGACGCGCGCGAGACCCATGACGAGCAGCGCACGCTGCTCGATGATCGGCTCGAGCTCGGCCCGGAGAAATCCCTCGGGCAGGTCGTGCACGAATCGCACCTCGTGATCGATCGGCAGCACGTAGGGATGGCGCCGGTCCCGTGTGCGCCAGACGAGCGACCGCCGACCGCTCTCGCGTTCGAGGGTGAGGGCGCAGCCCTCGTCGTGCAGCCGCCAGTCGAAAGTGTCGAGCCACCCGATGCGCAGCATGGTCCGCGGTCCGATTTCCAGGCGATCGCCGAGTCGTTCGTGCAGCGAAGGCAGCGACAGATCGTCGGCTTTGAAAACGAAAGTGCTCATCATCACGAACCGGGTTTGACCCTCTTGGCGCGGCTGCGGCGCGGGAAGATCAGCGGTCAAAAAATGGGAGCGCGGCTGCGAGGCAGCTCCGACGCTCCCACGACAATCCGAAATCCGGGTTGGTCGGCTGTTCGCGAGCCGCGACGCAGCGGCGCGCGGCCAACCTGACCCGAGATCCAGCTACTTCTTGGCCGCAGGCTTCTTGGCCGCAGGTTTCTTGGCTGCAGGCTTCTTCGCCGCGGGCTTCTTCGCCGCGGGCTTCTTGGCGGCGGCCTTCTTCGGTGCAACCTTCTTGGCGACCGGCTTCTTGGCTGCAGGCTTCTTGGCTGCAGGCTTCTTCGCCGCGGGCTTCTTGGCGGCCGGCTTCTTGGCAGCGGCCTTCTTCGGTGCAGGCTTCTTCGCCGCTGGCTTCTTCGCCGCGGGCTTCTTGGCGGCCGGTTTCTTCGCCGCGGGTTTCTTCGCCGCGGGTTTCTTCGCCGCCGGCTTCTTCGGTGCTGCCTTCGCCTTCGCTTGTGCCATCGATCTAAGTCCTCCTTTTCCTCGGGTCGTTGACGATCGAAACTCGATGTGTTGTCGTTACCTCTTCAACAACTTTACACAATTTTTTCGGAAATGAAATCCGAGTACCAAAATTTCGAATTTTTTCTGTCGATCGTGTCGTACTCTGTTCGTCGAATTTTGGAAGGCGGACGTCATGGACTCATCGACGACGGTCTCGAAGAAGATCACCACGGAGTCGCCGGCGGCGTTCATCAACCGCGAGCTCAGCTGGCTGCGGTTCGCCCATCGGGTCCTCGAGCTCGCGCAGGATCCGGAGGTGCCGTTGCTCGAGCGCGTGCGCTTCGCCGGCATCCTCGGCATGCTGCACGACGAGTTCTTCATGAAGCGCATCAGCGGCCTCAAGCGGCAGATCGGTGAAGGCGTCAACAAGCTGTCGCTCGACGGGATGACTCCCCGCGAGGAGTTCGAAGCGTGCCGGAAAGAGATCCGGCGCCAGAGCCGGGAGCTGTCGCAGCTGATGCGCAAGGAGCTGCGTCCCGCGATGGCGGCTGCCGGGTGCGGCATCATCGACTGGGCCGACCTCAGCGACCACCACCGCGCTGATCTCGGCGAGAGCTTCAAGCGTTCGGTGCTGCCGATCCTGACGCCGCTCGCGGTGGACGCCGAGCACCCGTTCCCCTTCATCTCCAACCTCGGGCTCAACCTGGCGATCACGGTTCGCGAGGCCAAGGGCAAGGAGCGCTTCGTGCGGCTCAAGGTCCCCGCGAACCGCGCACGGTGGGTGCCCTTGAGCGACGGTTCCGGCTTCGTGCCGCTCGAGCAGGTCATTGCCGCCAACCTGGGCCAGCTGTTTCCGGGTGCGGCGATCGACGCGCATCTGTTCCGCGTCACCCGCGCCGCGCGCAGCGACGATGGGGAGGTCGCGGGGGCGGACCCGCAGACCGGAGTGCTCGAGCCGGGGAGCATCATCCGCCAGGTCACCAACGAGCTCAAGGCGCGCCGCTTCGCGGGTGAGGTCAGGCTGCAGGTGACCAAGGGCACGCCGAAGAAGATCCGGCAGTTCCTCATCCAGCAACTGAAGCTCGACGAGGCGGACGTCGCGATCGACGACCACTTTCTGGGCATGGCTGATCTGATGCGATTCTCGGCCGACGGCAACGCTTCGCTCCGCTTTCCCCCTCACGTCGGCGTCACGCACAGTCGGCTGCGCAACCTCATGGCGAGCGATTCGTCGTCGATCTTCGAGGAGATCCGGCGCGGCGATATCCTGTTGCACCACCCGTACCACAGCTTCGACACTTCGGTGCTCCGCTTCCTGCAGTCGGCGGCGGCGGACGAACGGGTGCTCGCCATGAAGCTGACGATCTACCGCACCTCGTCGGACTCGCCGATCGTTCAGGCGCTGGCGGAAGCAGCGCGTCGCGGCAAGCAGGTGGCGGTGCTGGTGGAGATCACCGCCCGTTTCGACGAGGCGCCGAACATCGCGTGGGGCCGGCTCCTCGAGCAGGAGGGCGTTCACGTAGCCTACGGCATCGAGAAGCTGAAGACCCACGTCAAGCTGGCGATGGTCGTGCGCGAGGAGGACGACGGGGTCAGACGCTACGTTCACGTCGGCACCGGCAATTACCACAGTGGGACCGCGCGCGTGTACGAGGACCTCGGCATCCTGAGCTGCGACCCCGACCTCAGCGGGGACGTGGCGGCGGTGTTCAACGAGCTCACGAGCTCGACGCCTTACGAGAACTACCGCATCCTGCTGGTGGCGCCGCGCTTCATGCGGGCGCGCTTCATCGAGATGATCCGCCGCGAGTCGGAGCACGCGGCCGCCGGGAAGCCGGCCGGGATCCGCGCCAAGATGAATCAGCTGCAGGACCCCGAGATCATCCGCGAGCTCTACCGCGCCAGTCAGGCCGGCGTACCGATCACGCTCAACGTCCGCGGTCTGTGCTGCCTGCGACCCGGGGTGCCGGGCCTGTCGGAGAACATCCGGGTCTTCAGCGTGCTCGGCCGCTTCCTCGAGCACGGCCGCATCTACGGCTTCGAGAACGGCGGCTCACCCGAGTACTTCGTCGGTTCCGCCGACTGGATGAAGCGCAACCTCGATCGTCGAGTGGAGACCATCACCCCGGTCCGCAGTCCGGCCCTGGTGGCGGAGGTCGAAGAGATCCTGACGGTGGCCGAGAACGACAACCATTCGGCATGGGACCTGCAGCCGGACGGCAGCTATCTCCGCCGGCGTCCGGCGAAGGGCGAGGCGCCGCGTCCGTCGCAGCAGGTGCTGATGGAGATCGTGCGGTAGAGCGACCGCCCGCCCACCCATCTCGCATCTCGTCCCGGCGGTGTCAGTCCGGTCGGAGTCAGCGTCGGCTCGCGCGTTCGATTTCGATCTCGGCGATGAGCTCCAGGAGTCGCGTGCGGGGCACGTGGTACTCCGTCCGGCAGAAGCCGCAGGTGACGGTCGCCCGGCGCTCGTTGTCCTCGTCCATCGAGGCGCGGATCTCGCCGATGCCGAGCAGCTTCAGGGCGGTCTCGACGCGCTCGATCGAGCAGCCGCAGACGAAGCGCGCCGGCACCTCGCCGAGAACCGAGCAGCCCTCCGGAAAGACCTCGGCCAGCCACTCGCGCGGGCCGCGGCCCTCGACGAGGCTCGACGACAGCGCGCCGATGGCCCGGATCCTTGTGCCGATGGCCTCCGCCTCGTCCTCCGAGACGCCGGCCAGGAGCTGGACTAGAAATCCACCGGCAACCTCGACCCGGCCGGCCGGCACGACCAGCACTCCGAGGACGACCGCCGACGGGGTCTGCTCGGAGCTTCCAAGGTAGGCGGCGAGGTTCTGGGCCAGGTCGCCGGACTGCATCGCCACCACCCCGCGGTAGGGCTCGCCGCTGCCGGAGTCGCGGGTCACCACCAACTGGCCGCTTGCTCCGACGACTCCGGCGACATCGAGCGTCCCGTCATCGCGGTGCGGTGAGGTGGCGAGCGGTTCGGCGACGGTGGCGCGCACCCAACCCGCGGGCGAGGCCGTGGCCACGAGCCGACCGGCGGGACCGTCACCCTCGATCTCGAGCGTGAGCACCGGCTCGCGCGCGGTGGCCTTCTCCACCGTCGCCGCCAGCAGCAGCGCGCCGGTGGCGGCGCGCGCGAGCGCCGCCGCCACCTGCGGGGACGGATCGTGGATCCGCCTCAGCTCCTCGGCGGTCCCGGTCGTCAACGCGGCCACCGCCCGGGCCCGTCCGCCCAGCCCGATGGCGCGGATCAGATGGTCCGCGTGCGAATCGGCCGCGGTTGCTCTTCGAGAGGCGATGGTCTCCTCCTTTTCGTTCCATGGCAGGCGTCGATTGGTGGCATTGTGCGGATCGCCACAGCGTGCGTCAAGCAGCCGAACGGCGGTGGCCGGAGGAGCGGTTTCATTCTGCTACATTGTCCGTGCGGAATCTCTGTCGAGCGGCAGCGTGCAACCGGAGGTGCTGGAATGAGGAAGCTGTGGCTGTTCTTCGCGGTGGCTGGCGCTATGACGACCGCGTGCGGCTCGTCGACGGGCGCCGACCCCGACCTCGACGCGTGGACGCGAGAGGTCCGGGTTCTGACGCCGGCGCAGATCGGCGGCCGCGGCTACGAAGAGGTCGGTGCGCTCGAGGAGCGCGAACCCATCGGCGGCTGGACCGAAGAACGGGCCGTGGCAACCGCCAAGGAAAACCTTCGCCGTGCGGCGGCGAGGATCGATGCGGACGCGGTGGTCATCGTCGAGTGCGGGCGCGAGGTGCGCCCGTCGAATCCGTTGGACACGAAGCCGCTGCAGGACGAAGTGATCTGTCGCGGCGTGGCCATCCGGTGGACGGACACCTGAGTGGCGGTACCGGACGCCGACGGGAGTGAAGTGGCTGCGCCGGATCCGGCTCCGCTGATTCATGGCGCGGTTCTGGTCGGCGGCGGCAGCCGGCGCATGGGCCGGGCCAAGCAGTGCCTCGAGATCGGCCAGAGGACACTTACCGAGGTGGCGGTCGCCGCTCTCGAAGGGCAGGTCGAGCGCGTGGTCCTGGTCGGCGGCGGCCCGGTGCCGGACGCACTGCGGGGCCTCGAACGCCTGGACGATCCGGCCGGGATCGCGGGACCGATGGCCGGCGTCCTCGCGGCCCTGCAGAGGGCGCCCGACGCGGCGTGGATCGTCGCCGCCTGCGACATGCCCCTGCTGTCACCGGCGGCGGTGCGCTGGCTCCTCAGCTGTCGCCGCCGTGGGATCTGGGCCGTGCTGCCCCGTCCGCGCGGCGGGGTCGTGGAACCGCTGCTCGCGGTCTACGAGCCGCGGGCGCGGCTCGTGGTCGAGAGGCTCGTCGCGGAAGGCAAGTGGGGGCTGCGGCGCCTCGCCGGACTCGACGGCGTTTTCAGCCCGAGCCCTCCACCCCATCTCCTCCAGGCGTGGCAGGATGTCAATACCCCGGAACAATTTCGGGCTTCCCTTGATTTGTTTGTATGATGAGCATCGATGACCAGGAGTGACAGCCCATTGGAACCCATGAGTTTGCACGTTGTGCCCACCGAAGGTGCGGCTTTCGACCATGCGTTGGACGGCGACAGCTTCGTCATCGGTCGATCGTCGAAGGCGGACCTGACGGTTCCCGACCGGTCCATGTCCCGCCTGCACGCGCGCCTGTTCTCCAAGGACGGCTCCTGGTACATCGAGGACCTCGGTTCGCGCAACGGCACGCTGCTCGGAGGGCGGGCGTTGGAGAAGCCGGCGCCGGTGGGCCACGGCGCCGTGATGCAGGTGGGCAGCACGACGATCACGCTGCGCGAGGCGTCGCGCCCGATGGCGTCGGGCGGTCCCAGGGACGCTCTGAGCCGGGACAGTCACACCATCTTCCGTTCGGCTGCCGAGCTGTTGGAGGCGCCGGAGGAGATCCGCACCGATTCGGCCGCGCCGACCAGCGAGGCGCTGCGGCGCTACGGCGACCGCCTGCGCCTCCTCACCGAGGTCAACCAGGCCCTCGACCGGGTGATGTCCCTCGGAGATCTGCTGGACCTGATTCTCGACCGGGCCTTCGCGCACTTCGCGCCGGAGGACGCCGCCATCTACCTCCGCAACGACCGCGGAAGCTACGACTGTGCCGCCAGCCGCTCGGTCGGCCGCGGCGACTCCGGCATCCTGTTTTCGACCAACCTGATGGAGCAGGTGGTCGAAGGGCGGCAGGCGGCGCTGGTCCTGGACGCGCAGACCGACGAGCGGTTCCACGAGGCGATGAGCCTGCTCGACGCCGGCGTCCGTTCGCTGGTGGCCGCGCCGCTGCTCGACCCGGACGGGGCCCTCGGCCTGATCGTCCTCGGATCGCGGCTGACCCTCCGCCAGTTCACCGAGGAGGACATGGAGCTGCTGGCCTCGCTGGCTTCGGTGGCCGCGATGCGGATCCGCAACGTGCACCTCGCGGAGGAGGCGGCGGAACGCCGCCGCCTCGAGCAGGAGGTCGCCCTGGCCCGCGAGATCCAGGTCGGTCTGCTGCCCTCCCGCCTGCCCGAGGTGGAGGGATGGGACATCGTCGCCGGCAACATCCCTTCGCGCGGGGTGTCCGGCGACTTCTTCAAGGTCGAGATGCGGCACGATTTCAGCGAGGTCGTGCTGATGATCTCGGATGTCTCGGGCAAGGGCATCGCCGCCTCGCTGCTGACCGCATCGCTCGAGGCGCTTTCCGCGGGGCCGATCCACGACGGGGTGGCGGTGGAGGACGTGTTCCGCTCGGTCTCGCACCTCCTCTTCGAGCGCACCCCGCCGGAGAAGTACGCGACCTCCTTCCTGACCTCGATCGACCCGGCAACCGGCGCGATGCGTTTCTGCAACGCGGGCCACAACCCCGGTCTGCTGCTGCGTACGGACGGCTCGACGGAGTGGCTGGAGTCCACGGGTATGCCTCTCGGCATCATGCCCGAAGGCGTCTTCACCGCCGGCGAGCTCGTGCTGCAGCCCGGCGACACGCTGGTGCTCTACACCGACGGCATCACCGAGCCCGAGAACCCCGAAGAGGAGGAGTACGGCCAGGACCGCCTGCGCGACGTTTCCATCGCCAACCGCACGCAGCCGCTCGAGCAGCTCAAGACGGCGATCGAGAAGGACCTCTACGAGTTCGTCCGCGGCGTGCCCTTCCTCGACGACCGCACTCTGGTCCTGATCCGGCGTCTGGAAGGCTGAGGCCCCGACTCCGCGAAGCGGCGCGACGGCCGCCCACCGCTGAAATTCTCCTGATAACTGAAATGCGTCCTTGTCTCAAATAGGTTATAGTGCGTGGCGTCCATTCAGTGTGGCAGACGGACCGGCGCCACGGGCCGACGTGCGGAGTCCGCGAAGGGCTCGGGTCCGTTGCAGGGCTCGAACCTAACGATGGTGTCCGGGCGCAGCGGACGCGGATGCGGGGGGCTGTGATGTTGGGCAGAAAACTCTCGCACTTCGAGATCACCGCCAAGCTCGGCGAGGGTGGAATGGGCGAGGTCTGGCTCGCCCGCGACACCCGGCTCGGCCGCAAGGTGGCACTCAAGATCCTGCCTCCGGCGCGCGCGGGCCGTGAGGACAGCCGACGGCGCTTCGAGGACGAGGCGCGCGCGGCTTCCGCGCTCAGCCACCCCGGCATCGCGCACATCTACGACGTCGGGGAGGCGGACGGCCTCCACTTCATCGCCATGGAGTACGTCGAGGGCGAGAGCCTCGACCACCGCATGGCGAGGAGCCCGCCGACGCCCGACGAGGTCACGGACATCGGCATCCAGATGGTCGAGGCGCTGGCGGCGGCCCACTCGCAGGGCGTCACCCACCGCGACATCAAGCCCTCCAACCTGATGCTCGACGCCGAGGGCCGGCTCAAGGTGCTCGACTTCGGGCTCGCCAAGCTGCAGCCGCTGGGCGGCGGCGAGGGCGGCGAGAGCACGACCCAGACCATGACGCAGCCCGGCGTGGTCATGGGCACGGTGCAGTACATGAGCCCGGAGCAGGCTCTCGGCAAGATCGTCGACCAGCGCAGCGATCTCTTCTCGGTCGGTGTCGTCCTCTACCAGATGGTCACGGGCCGGCTGCCGTTCGCGGGTACGACTCCCACCGAGACCATCACCGAGATCGTGCGCTCCGAGCCGCAACACGTGTGCGAGCTCAACCCGGCGGTGCCGACCGAGCTCGATCGCATCATCAGGAAGTGTCTCGAGAAGGACCCGGGTCGGAGGTACCAGAGTGCTCGCGAGCTGGCCGTCGACCTGGCGAACCTGAAGCGCGACACGAGCAGCGGCGAGCAGGCATTGAGCGGACGGACCACGGCGCGACCCCCGCGCCGCGCCCGTCGGCTGACAGCGGCGGCGGCGGCTGTCGCGATCGTGATCGCGGCGCTGGTCGGAGCCCGCCTGCTGGCGCCACGATCGCACGGCATCACGTCGTTGGCGGTCCTGCCCTTCGAGAACGCCACCGGCGACGTGGAGGTCGAGTACCTGAGCGACGGGCTCACCGAGAGCCTCATCAACACCCTTTCGCAGATCCCCGATCTGAAGGTGATTTCGAGGCGGTCCGTCTTCGCCTTCAAGGACAGCACCGACGACCTGGAAGGCATCGGAAGCAAGCTCGGAGTCGAGGCCGTGCTCGTGGGCCGGCTCGTGCAGCGCGGCGAGGAGCTCGCGGTGAGTGCGGAGCTGGTGGACGTGGCCGACAACCGCCAGCTCTGGGGCGGCCGTTACAGCCACCCGCAGGCGGACGTGCTCGCGCTCGAGGAGAAGCTGGCGACCGTGATCTCGGACACCTTGAAGGTCGAGCTCTCGCCGGACACCGAGGCCCGGCTCGCGCGACGCTTCGACGTCGACCCGGAGGCGCACCGCCTGTTCCTCCAGAGCCGCCAGTTCATCGTCGGCAGCGAGCGGGAGATGAAGAAGGGCGTCGAGTACCTCCAGCGGGCGGTCGAGATCGACCCCGACTATGCGCTCGCCTACGCGTGGATGGGGTACGCGTACCTGGCGCAGGCGTACCACAGTGTCATCGACCGGGACGAGGCCCTGAGGCTGGCCAAAGCCTCGCTCGCGCGTGCCATCGAGATCGAACCCGAGCTCGCGGAGGCGCGCGCCGTGGCGGGCAGCCTCGCCTCCTTCTTCGACTGGGACTGGGCGACGGCGGAGCGCGAGTTCCGTCGCGCCATCGAGATCGATCCGAAGAGCGTGATGGCGCGGTTGACCTACGTGGATTACCTGACGGCCATGGCCCGCTGGGACGAGGTCATCGAGCACAGCGCGATCGCCAAGGAGCTCGACCCGCTGTCGTCGTCGCCGGCGCACTGGCTGGCCATCGGTTACATGGGCCGGCACGAGTACGACCTCGCGATCGCCGAGTTTCGCGAGACCCTCGATCTCAACCCCAACTGGACCTGGGGTTACATCAAGCTCGCCAAGGCCTACGCCGACAGCGGACGCTGCGACGAGGCGCTGGTGACGGCGGACGACGCCGAGGCTCAGCTGCACGGCGGCAGCACGCCGCTCGCGCGAGCCTGGGTCGGCTACACCTACGGCGTCTGCGGCCAGCAAGAGCGTTTCGATCACGCCCTGCGCGATCTCGAGGCCTATGAGGCCGAGCACTCTATGGACCCCGCGGTCTACGCGGACCTCTACTCGGGTGTGGGGAACGTCGAAGCGGTGCTCGACGCCCTGGAGCGCAGCGTTGCGGATCGTTCGCCCGACGCCGTGTACCTGCCCGCGATGCCCGCTCTCTTCCTCGACAGTGTGAGATCGGAGCCGCGGTATCTGGCCCTCGTCGAGGCTATGGCCTATGGCCCGCACGTTACTCCGGGAGGCCCACCACGATGAATGTCACGCCCGGCGCGACGCTCGCGCACTATCGAATCACGGCCGCTCTCGGGGAGGGCGGCATGGGCCAGGTCTGGCGCGCCGAGGACTCGAAGCTCGGCCGCGAGGTGGCGCTCAAGGTGCTGCCGGAGGCGTTCGCCCAGGACCCCGAGCGCATGGCCCGTTTCGAGCGCGAGGCCAGGGTGCTGGCGAGCCT
>DATIVB010000736.1:0-1532 GCA_035466375.1 Chondromyces sp. | reverse complement strand
TCGGCGGGCGACTGCATCGACTGCCACCTCTGCGTCTCGACCTGCCCCACCGGCATCGACATCCGCGACGGCCTGCAGATGGAGTGCATCCACTGCACCCAGTGCATCGACGCCTGCGACGCGGTGATGGACCGCGTCGGCTTCGACCGCGGTCTCATCCGCTACACCTCCGAGGCGGAGCTCGAGAGCGGGACCAGGTCCTTCCTGCGCCCCCGGCTGGCGGTCTACTCGGCGATCCTGCTGGTGATCTTCGGCGCCTTCACCTTCTCCCTCGCCGGCAAGCGGAGCGCGGACCTGACCCTGCTGCGCGGCCTGGGCGCGCCGTTTTCGATCCTGCCGTCGGGTGAGGTGTCGAACCAGATCCGCATCAAGATCGCCAACCGTTCGCCCGAGGCGCGCTCCTACACCATCCGTCTCGTCGACGGCGGCGCGTGGACCCTCGTCGCGCCCGAGAACCCGCTCACCGTCGAAGCCGGCGCGAGCGAGCTCACCGCCGCCTTCATCAACGGTCCGCGCACGGCCTTCTCGGACGGCGAGGCGGCGGTCGTTCTCGAGATCGACGACGGCGTCGACTTCGCCGAACGCCGGGAGCTGCGGCTGCTCGGGCCCGACGGCGGCGCCGGCGCAAGCGGATGACCGCGGTGAAGCGCTCGCCGTGGCCATTCGTGATCGCCGGCGCCCTCGCGCTGCACGTGCTGGCGTCGCTGGCCATGGTCTACGTGGCGACGTCCGACCCTTCGTACGCCGTCGAGGAGGACTACTACGCCAAGTCCATGGCCTGGGACGCCACGCGCGCCCAGGAGCGCACCAACGCCGACCTCGGGTGGGAGCTCGCCGCCTCCGCCGCCCCGCCTTCAGAGCCCGGCGCGCAGCCGGTCCTCGAGGTACGCCTCAGCGACGCCGCGGGGGCCCCCGTCGACGGCGCCGCAGTCGCCGTCCAGGCCTTCCACAACGCCCGCAGCCACGACATCATCCGCGCGCCGCTCCAAGGGGCGGGGAACGGCCTCTACCGGGCCACGCTGCCCATGCGCCGCGACGGCCGCTGGGAGCTGCGGTTCACCGTCGACCGGGGAACGGATCACTTCACGTTCTCCGAAACGAGGCACCTGGTGGTGGAAGGAAGGTGGTGATGGCGGCGGATTTCGACTTTCGGATTTCGAATTTCGGATTTCGGAATTCCACCCCACCGCCCGGCAGCCGGGACGGCTGCCCCACAAGGAGCCCTTGGCTACTACTACCAGGTTGTGGGGCACGCGTCTCGCGCTCCGTGCGGTGGGATCAAGCATCGCCCCGCCTCGTAACTGATCGCGATCGGAAATTCGACGTCCTCGCGGAACACGGGGGCGCGGTCGGAAATCCGAAATCCGAAATCCGAAATCCGAAATCCCTGATTGCCCTGTACCGCGGGTGGGCGGGTGGAAATTCGAAATTCGAAATTCGAAATTCGAAATCTCCCGAGGCCCACGCATGACCCCCCTCCTCCTCACCGTCTTCGCGGCAAGCCTCGTGGGCTCGCTGCACTGCGTCGGCAT
>DATIVB010000735.1:0-4318 GCA_035466375.1 Chondromyces sp. | reverse complement strand
ATGCTGCACGGCGCGCTCGTGCTCGCCGAGCACCCCCGGGCGCGGATCGTTCGGATCGACCCCGCACCGGCCCTCGCCGAGCCCGGCGTCGAGCGGGTGATCCTCGCCGCCGACATCCCCGGCGCCCGCTGCCACGGCCTGGTCGTCCGCGACTGGCCGCTGCTGGTGGCGGCGGGCGAGACCACCCGCTGCGTCGGCGACGTGCTCGCCGTGGTCGTGGCGGACAGCCGCCACCGCGCGCGGGCGGCGGCGAGGCTGGTGGCGGTCGCGTACGAGGTCCTCGAGCCGGTGGACACGCCCGCGGCGGCGCTCGCCTCCGGTGCGCCGGCGATCCACGACGGCGGCAACCTCCTCGAGGTCTGCGCCTTCACGCGGGGCGACGTCGCGGCGGCGCTCGCCGCCTCGGTGCACGTCGTCGAGGAGACCTTCACCACCCAGCGCATCGAGCACGCCTTCCTCGAGCCAGAGGCGGCCCTCGCCCTGCCGCTCGACGGCGGGGTGAAGGTCTTCTCGCAGGGCCAGGGCGTGCACGACGACCAGCGCCAGATCGCCGCCATCCTCGGCGTCGACCCGGCGGCCGTCGAGGTCGAGCTGGTTTCCAACGGCGGCGCCTTCGGCGGCAAGGAGGACCTTTCCGTGCAGGGCCACGCCGCCCTCGCCGCCCGACTGCTCGGACGCCCCGTGAAGGTCGTGCTCACCCGCGAGCAGTCCATGCGCATCCACCCCAAGCGCCACCCCCTGACCCTGCACTACACCGCGGGCTGCGATGCCGAGGGCCGCCTCACCGCGGTGCGCGCGCGGATCGTGGGCGACACCGGCGCCTACGCCTCGGTGGGGGCCAAGGTCCTCGAGCGCGCGGCCGGCCACTGCTGCGGCCCCTACCGGGTGCCCGCCGTCGACGTCGAGGCGCGCACGGTCTACACCAACAACCCGCCCTGCGGCGCGATGCGCGGCTTCGGCGCCAACCAGGCCGCCTTCGCCATCGAGGGCGTCATGGACCGCCTCGCCGAGAAGGTCGGCCTCGACGGCTACGACATCCGCGAGCGCAATGTCCTCGAGCCCGGCGACCGCTTCGCCACCGGCCAGAAGATGGACGGAAGCTGCGGCATCCGCCGCACCCTCGAGGCGGTGCGCGAGATCTACAAGGCATCGCCGCGAGCGGGCATCGCCTGCGGCATCAAGAACACCGGGATCGGCAACGGCATGGCCGACATCGGCCGGGTCGCCATCGATGTGCGCGGCGACGGAGGGCTGGAGATCGTCACCGGCTACACCGAGATGGGGCAGGGGCTGCACACCATCCTGCGCCAGGTGGTGTGCGAGGAGACCGGGCTCGCGCCCGAGGTCATGGAGGTGCGCACCGCAAGCCGCGCCGACGTCGAGTGCGGCATGACCACCGCCTCGCGCGCCACCGCCCTGTGCACCGCCGCCGGGCGCGCCGCGGCGCGTCGCCTGGCGGAGGCCCTCGACGGTTCATCTCTCGACGTGCTCGCCGGCCGGCGCTTCGCCGGCGAGTACGTCTGCGACTTCACCACGCCCCCCGGCGCCGCCGCCGAGGAGCCGGTCACCCACATGGCATTCGGCTTCGCGACGCAGGTGGTGATTTTGGCCGGGGACGGCAGCATCGAGCGCGTGGTCGCCGCCCACGACGTCGGCCGCGCCGTCAACCCGCAGGCCTGCGCCGGCCAGGTCGAGGGCGCGGTCCACATGGGTCTCGGCTACGCCCTGTCCGAGGACTTTCCGTGCACCGGCGGCCGCCCCGACACCCTCAACCTCGGACTCCTCGGCATCCTCCGGGCCGCCCACACCCCGCCGAGCGAGGTCATCCTCCTCGAGGTCCCGGACGGCGTCGGCGGCTACGGCACGAAGGGCGTCGGCGAGATCGGCCTGGTGCCCACCGCCGGCGCCGTCGCCGCCGCCCTCCACGCCCACGACGGAAGGTGGCGCAACGCGCTGCCGATGGCCGACGCCGCGGCGGCGAGCCCGTCGCTCCCCCGTTCGCGCTCGCCGAGAAACGTTGAAACGTTTGAACGTTAAACGTTGAACGTTCCACCCGCCCACCCGGCAGGTGGGGAACCGGATCGATTTCGGATTTCGGACTTCGGATTTCGAATTTCCGCCCACCCACGCCTGAACCACCAAGACACCAAGGCACCAAGATGTTCACGAAGAGAATCCTTGGTGTTTACCTTGGTGTCTTGGTGCCTTTGTGGTTGCGACGGTTCGCGCCGCCGCGTCGACAGGCCACGGTGTCGGGTCATTGGCGGGCCCGGAGGTGGCCATGCCACGGTCGCGCCGTCGGCTCACTACCCCGCTCGCTGCCACGGACGCGGCCCGCTGACACTGAAACTGTCACTGAAACTGCCACTGAGACTGTCACTGAGACTGCCATCTGCCGCTGTCATCTGCCACTGTCACTGGACACCGGTCCTGGCTACTGTCGCTGTCATCCGGACGCGGACTCGGACGCGGGTCTCACCGGCTTCCGCATCATCTGCAATTCCGGATGAGCCGAACGTTAGAACGTTGAACGTGCCACCCACCCCCTTCGGGCACGCGGGACGCGTGCCCCACAAGCCGCCCCGGGAGGCGCCCTTCGAGTCGGCGCCTCAATCCACGTGTGGCCGTGCGTCTGACTGAACGCGACGAAGCAGGTACACTTCCAACTGCAATTCGTGGCGCAGCCGCGAATTGCCGAGGGAGGGCATGACCGCATCAGACCCCACCGAATCCGGCCCACTGCCGGACGTGAGCCGCAGCCCGGGCGAATCGATCGGCGTCCGGACGGGCGACCTTCTCGGCGGGCGCTTCCTGCTGCGCCACGTACTCGGCGACGGCGCCACGGGCACGGTGTTCGCAGCCCTCGACACCGCGGTGGGCCAGAAGGTCGCGGTCAAGCTCCTCCACCCCGATCTCCGGGACGCCACCACCCACGAGCGCCTGAGGCGCGAGGTCCGCGCCGCGCGCCAGGGGCACCCCAACCTGGTCGCCGTCTACGATCTGCACGAGGACGGGGAGAGGCTGTGGCTCAGCATGGAGCTGGTGGAGGGCGAGAGCCTCAAACAGCGGCTAACCGACGGCCGACGGCTCCCGGCCGACGAAGTCGAGGCCATCGGAAGCCAGGTGGCGGCCGCCCTGGAGCACCTGCACGGCCTCGGGCTGGTGCACCGCGACGTCAAGCCGGGCAACATCCTGCTCGCTCCCGACGGCACCGCCAAGCTCTGCGACATGGGGCTGACGCGTCCGCTCGAGCAGGGCATGACGGTCACCGCCACCGAGATGGTGGTGGGCACGCCCGCCTACATGGCGCCGGAGCAGGGGCTCGGCGGCGAGCTCACCGGAGCGAGCGACGTCTACGGCCTCGGCGTGACGCTCTACCAGTGCCTCGCCGGCACAGTCCCCCTCACCTCGGACACCGCGGTCGCGACCCTGACCCGGCGGCAGCGCGAGACACCGCCGTCGATCCGCCGCGCGCGCCAGGAGGCCCCGCGCTGGCTGGCTCGGCTGCTGGCCCGGATGCTGGCGCCCCGTCCGCACGACCGGCCCACCGCAGCCCGCGTCCGGCGGGCGATCGAGATGCGCCGCGCGTGGCCGAAGCCCAGGCGGCGGACACAGCGCTTTGCCGCGGCCGCTGCCGCGGTTGCCGCGGCGACCGCCATCGCGGCCCCCTGGGTGCTGCACCGCGAGACGGTCCGATTTGAAGCCGACGAAGCGGCCGTCCACGGCCTCGACGCCGACGGACGCCGCACCTGGAGCTACGAGCTGCCGGCGCCGGCACTGAGCCACCTCGAGGCCGATCTGAACGGCGACGGCCGCACCGAGGTCGTGGTCTCCGGACGAACCACTGTCCAGGCGATCCGCTCGACGCACGAGCTGCGATCCTACGTCCTGGCACTCGGAAGCCGCGGCGAGGTCCTGACGCGGCTGGTACCGGAGGAGCTGATCGGCTCCTGGAGCTTCCCCTATCGCATCGATCTACAGCCTATGGCCTTCGCCCTCGACCTCGATCGCGACGGTCGCCAGGAGCTTGTCGTCAACTGCCAGCACTCCGTGTTCTACCCGACGGTCGTTGTGGTCTACTGGCCGCGCTGGGACCGTTGGGAGGCGACCCTCGTCCACCCGGGGCATCTGACCGTGTTCGCGCCCGGCACGGCGGAGGGTCTGCCCGGGCTCCGCTTCTTCGGGCTCAACAACCCGCTCGGCCTCACGCCGGTCTACGGCGAGATCGCGCTCGTCCCGCCAGGGCACCGGCTCGGCCACGGCGGTTTGACGCCGGCCCTCGCCGCGCCCCCCTCGGGCGCGCTGGGCGCCAACGTGA
>DATIVB010000734.1:0-6131 GCA_035466375.1 Chondromyces sp. | reverse complement strand
GATTACAACGCCTCGACACCGTGCGACCCGCGCGTCGTCGAAGCGATGTTGCCCTGCTTCTCCGAGGTGTACGCCAATCCCTCGAGCCGCAACCACCGCGCCGGGCAGGCGGCGGCCGCCGCCCTCGAGTCGGCGCGCTCGGCGGTCGCGCGCAGCCTCGGCGCGCGCTCGTCGGCCGAGATCGTCTTCACCTCCGGCGCCAGCGAGGCCAACAACCTCGCCCTCTTCGGCGCCGCCGAGAGCCTCTCGCCGCGGCGGCACCTCGTCACCCAGGCCACCGAGCACCCCTCCGTGCTGCAGCCGCTGCGGCGCCTCGAGGCCCGCGGCTGGGAGCTGCGCGTGATCGGCGTCGACCGGGACGGACGGATCGATCTCGGCGAGCTCGAGGCGGCCCTGCGCGACGACACCGCCCTCGTCAGCCTGATGCTCGCCAACAACGAAACCGGGACCGTGCAGCCGGTGCGCGAGGCGGCGGCGTTGGCGGACCGCCGCGGCGCCCTGCTCCACTGCGACGCTGCCCAGGGTCCGGGCAAGCTGCAGCTCGACGTCGGCGAGCTCGACGTCGACCTGCTCACCATCTCCGGACATAAGGTCTATGGACCGAAGGGGATCGGCGCGCTGTACGTGCGCCGGCGCCGGCCGCCCCTCAAGCTCGAGCCGCAGATCCACGGCGGGGGCCACGAGCGCGGGCTGCGCTCCGGCACCCCGAACCTGCCGGGAGCGGTCGGCCTCGCCCGGGCCCTCGAGATCGGCCGGGCCGAGCTCGAAGCCGAGCGGCAGCGCCTCGGGGCCCTCCGTGACCGCTTCGAGGCGCTCGTCGGCGGCGGCCTCGAGGGCTGCAGCATCAACGGCACCTCGGCCGAGCGCCTTGCCAACACCAGCAATCTGTCCTTTTCCGGCATCGACGGCACCGCGCTGCTCGCCTCGCTGCCCGATCTCGCCGTCAGCACCGGCTCGGCCTGCGCCTCGGCCCACCCCGAGGCGTCGGCCGTGCTGCTCGCGATGGGGGTGCCGGAGAGGCTGGCCGCCGCCTCGATCCGCGTCAGCCTCGGCCGCTTCACGACCGCCGCCGAACTCGAGCGCGCCGCCGAGCGCCTGGTCCGGGAGGTCGTGCGACTGCGGGGCGCGGGCTCGCAGCGCCGGCCCTGAGCCCGGCCCGATGGGCCGCCCCGCCGCGTTCGACGCCGCCTCGAGAGAAGCGTTCAGCCGAGTTCGTGGTGGAGCAGCACCCCGTCGAGGCTCGCTTCGAAGCCCGCCACCGCCGCCCGCCAAGCATCCAGGAGGGGCTCGAAGCTCGCCCCGCTCTCGATGAGCCGCCGCGCGTCGGCCGAACCGGTGAGCAGGTCGAGGGCCGGCACCCAGTCGACGAACTCGTACGGTTCCGAGCGCCACGCGAACGACTCCGGGTCGAGGTCGTGGAAGGCCCGCAGGACGTGCAGGCCGAGCGCGACCGGCTCGAGGGCGCTGCGGTCGGTGACGAAGAGCTCGACGCCGCCGCACACCGTGCCCACGTGCTTGCCGAACTCCGGCCGGAAGCGCGCCGCGCGAACCGCCAGCCCGGGCAGCGCGAGCTGCCGCAGCCTCGAAGCCGCGCGCTCCGCGTCGGCCCACGGCGCGCCGACGAGGTGGAAGGGGCGGGTCGTCCCGCGGCCCTCGGAGAGGGTCGTCGCCTCCACCAGGCAGAGCCCGGGGTAGAGCGCCGCGGTCTCGAGGGCGGGCATGTTCGGGCTCGGCGGCACCCAGGGGAGCCCGGTCTCGTCGAGCCACCAGCGGCGGCGCCAGCCGCGGCACGGCACCACTGTGAGCTCGGCATCCGGATGGCGCTCGCGCTGGAGCAGCAGGGCGAGCTCCCCGAGGCTGAGCCCGTGCCGCGCCGGCACCGGAAGCTGCGACACGAAGCTTTCAAAGCCCGGGCCCACCAGGCCGCCCTCACGCTGCACACCGCCGATCGGGTTGGGGCGGTCGAGCACCATCAGCTCGACACCGACCCGCGCGCAGGTTTCCATCGCCCGATCCATGGTCGCGGCGAAGGTGTAGTAACGGCTGCCGATGTCGGGCAGGTCGACGAGGAGCACCTCGAGGCCGTCGAGGGCGTCGGGCTGCGGGGTCAGCGACTCGAGATCGCCGCCGTACAGGGAGCGCACCTCGCACCCGGTCAGCGGGTCGCGGGCGTCGACGACCGCCTCCATGTCCTGCGCCGTCCCGTCGAGGCCGTGCTCGGGGGCGAAGAGGCGAACCAGCGGACCGAGGCCGGCCGCAGCGAGCACCGCCCGCGCCGGCTCGAACGCGGGGGTGACCGCCGCATGGTTGGCAAGCAGTCCCCACGGCCGCCCGCCGACCAGCTCCGGCGTCGCGGCGAGCACCTCGAGCCCCGAGATCACGTTCTTCATGCGCGCATCGTACCGCAGCCAACCACCCGACCTCCCTTCTGAAATCCGATCCCGGAATCCGGCGGATTCCGGGATCGGATTTCAGAGCCATGAAACTTTTGCACCGTCTGCGGCATTACTACAGGGTAGGAACGGGCAGATTGAGAGGAGACACATGACGAGAACCCGAACCCCTATGATCGTCGCATGCTGCCTGCTGGCCGCTATGGCGGCTGCCTTACCGGCGGCCGCCGAAGACCGCGGCGAAACGGCTTTCGCCACCTTCGCCGGGGGCTGTTTCTGGTGTATCGAGGCGGACTTCGAGAAGCTCGACGGCGTGCTCTCCGTGACCTCGGGCTACACCGGCGGCGACGTCGCCGACCCGACGTACAAGCAGGTCTCGAAGGGCGGCACCGGCCACGCCGAGGCGGTGCGGGTGGTGTACGACCCCGCTGTCGTCACCTACGACGAGCTGCTCCACCACTTCTGGCGGAACATCGACCCGACGGTGGAAAACCGGCAGTTCTGCGACGTCGGCGACCAGTACCGGGCCGCCATCTTCTACCACGATGCGGCGCAGCGTGAAGCTGCCGAGCGGTCGCGGGCCGAGCTCGAGGAGAACAAGCCCTTCGAGGGACCCATCCTCACCGAGATCACCGCTGCCGGTCCGTTCTACCCGGCCGAGGCCGCTCACCAGGACTACGCGGAGAAGAACCCGATCCGCTACGCCTACTACCGCAAGGGCTGCGGCCGGGATGCGCGGCTCCGCGACCTTTGGGGAGAATCCAAATGACTGGCACCATGCATCGCGCTCTGCTGATCGCGGCGGTCGCCGCGGTCGTCGTTTTACCCATGCAGTGTGCTGCGGCCGGCGACGAGGCACCCGAGGCCTCGGCCGGGAAAGGCGTTACCATGACCGACAAGGAACTCCGCGAGCGGCTCACTCCGTTGCAGTACCGCGTCACCCAGGAGGACGCCACCGAGCCGGCTTTCAAGAACGAATACTGGGACAACCACCGCCCCGGGATCTACGTCGATGTGGTGTCCGGCGAGCCGCTGTTCGCATCGATTCACAAGTTCGAGTCGGGCACCGGGTGGCCGAGCTTCACGCAACCGCTGGTCGACGAGAACGTCGTCGAGAAGAAGGACCGCAGCTTCTTCATGGTCCGCACCGAGGTCCGGTCGGCGGGCGCCGACTCGCACCTCGGCCACGTCTTCGAGGACGGACCGCCGCCCACCGGCCTGCGTTACTGCCTCAACTCGGCGGCGCTGCGCTTCGTCCCGCTGGAGGAGCTCGAGGAGGAGGGCTACGGCCGTTTCCTGCCGCTGTTCGAGGGCCAGGCGACCCCCGAGCGGGATTGATCCCCCGCGCGCCCTGCCGGCGCCCGATCCGCGCCACAATGTCGGGGTACAGTAGGGCTCGGGGGTGGACCCATGGTCGCTTCACAGGCTCGGGCGCGGCTGCGGATCGCGCTCGTTTTCGGCGGGCGCTCGGCGGAGCATGAGGTCTCGGTCGTGTCCGCGCGGTCGATCGACCGCGCCCTCGACCGGGAGCGCTACGAGGTGGTGCCGATGGCGATCGACCGCTTCGGGCGCTGGGCCGACGCCGAGACCTCGGAGCGGGTCCTCGCCGGGTCGACCGACCGCGCCGACGGCGTGCTGGCCTTCGCCGGCTGCGACCGGCTGGACCCGCGCCTGCTCCACGAGACCTTTGACGCCGCCTTCCCGGTGCTGCACGGGCCCTACGGCGAGGACGGCACCATCCAGGGGCTCTTCGAGATGCTCGGGCTGCCGTTCGTGGGCTGCGACACCGCGGCCTCGGCGGTGTGCATGGACAAGGTCTTCTGCAAACGGATGCTGGCCCACGCCGGGCTGCCGACTCCGGCGTGGGTGGAGCTCGACCGCGGCACATGGCAGGAGGACCGCGAAGGCGTGAGCGGGCGCTGTCTGGCCCTGGGTCTGCCGCTGTTCGTCAAGCCGGCCCGGCTCGGCTCCTCGGTGGGCATCGCCAAGGTCGCGCGCGGGGAAGAGCTCGAGGCGGCCGTCGACGAGGCCCTGCGGCACGGCGAGCGGGCACTCGTCGAGCGGGGCCTCGACGCGCGCGAGATCGAGGTCGCGGTGATCGGCAACCGCCGGCCGCGCGCCTCGGTGCCCGGCGAGGTGGTGCCCGGCCACGAGTTCTACGACTACGCCGACAAGTACCTGGACTCGGCCTGCCAGTTGCTCGCGCCGGCGCCGCTCGACGAGGCGACCGCATCACGCACGCAGGTGCTCGCGCTCGAGGTCTTCCGCCTCCTCGGCTGCGCCGGCATGGCGCGGGTCGATCTCTTCCTGGAGCGCGAGGGCGGTAAACTGTGGGTCAACGAGGTCAACAGCATCCCCGGCTTCACCTCGATCTCCATGTACCCGCGGCTGTGGGGTCTCTCCGGACTCGACTACCCCACCCTGATCGACGAGCTGGTCCGCCTGGCACTCGAGCGGGCGCAGCGCGCCGTGCCGCCGAGCTGAGTCTCTTTTTTTTCGGCCCCGGATCTCCCGCGAGGGTGTTCCGGCGGGGGGCGCCACAGCCGGAAATCCGGGGCCGAAAAAAAAGCAACGGCGGAGGCTTGACCTTCCAACGAACAGGGCATATGGTCCGCCGTTGGAGCCCGTTCGAGCGCGCTCCGTTCCCCGACCAGGAGGCATCATGAAAAAGATCACCCGCGACGAAGCTCTCGCGTACCACACGGGCAAGCGCCACGGCAAGACCGAGGTCGTGCCGACCAAGCCCTGCGTGACCCAGCGCGACCTGTCCATGGCCTACACCCCGGGCGTCGCCGAGCCCTGCCTGGAGATCGCCCGTGACCCGGAGCTCGTCTACGAGTACACCAACAAAGGCAATCTGGTGGCGGTGGTCTCGAACGGCACCGCGGTGCTGGGACTGGGGAACATCGGGGCGCTCGCCGGCAAGCCGGTGATGGAGGGTAAAGGCGTGCTGTTCAAGCGCTTTGCCGACATCGATGTCTTCGACATCGAGGTCGACAGCCTCGACCCCAAGGAGATCATCCGCTTCTGTCAGATGCTGAGCCCGACCCTCGGCGGCATCAACCTCGAGGACATCAAGGCCCCCGAGTGCTTCGAGATCGAGGAGGAGCTCAAGCGGACCTGTGACATTCCGGTCTTCCACGATGACCAGCACGGCACGGCGATCATCTCCGGGGCGGCGCTGCTCAACGCCCTCGAGATCGCGGGCAAGAAGATCGGCGAGGTCAAGGTGGTCTTCTCCGGCGCCGGCGCGGCCGGTATCGCCTGCGCCAACTTCTACATCTCCCTCGGCGTCAGGCCGGAAAACCTCCTCATGGTGGACTCCAAGGGCGTCATCTTCAAGGGCCGCACGGCCGGCATGAACCCCTACAAGGAGCGCTTCGCGGTCGAGACCGACGCCCGCACCCTGGCCGATGCCATGCAGGGCGCCGACGTCTTCGCCGGGGTCTCGGTCAAGGGCATGGTGACCAGGGAGATGGTCGCGACCATGGCCGAGGACCCCATCATCTTCGCCATGGCCAACCCCGACCCCGAGATCCTCCCCGAGGACGCGTTCGCCGTGCGCTCGGACGTCATCATGGCCACCGGGCGCTCGGACTACCCCAACCAGGTCAACAACGTGCTCGGTTTCCCCTTCATCTTCCGCGGCGCCCTCGACGTGGCGGCGTCCGGCATCAACGAGGAGATGAAGCTGGCGGCCGCCCACGCGCTCGCGGACCTCGCCAAGGAGGACGTCCC
>DATIVB010000733.1:0-3596 GCA_035466375.1 Chondromyces sp. | reverse complement strand
CTTCGACCAACCGGGATCGGCGGCGGTCGGCGACGGTCCTTCGCTGAGGCCCCGGTCCTCGATCAGCTGCCACGGCGTCCGCAGGCCGCCGACCTCGTCGAAGACCGCCCTGAAGGCCGCCGAGGCTCCTCCCGGGTCGGCCTTCCGCCAGGCGGCGAACCACGGCGCCTCGAGGCTCTCGGCCGCCGCGGCCGCGGACCGGCCCGCGAGCAGGCCCTGCTCCACCGCGCCGCGCAGCTCGGACACGCGGTCGATCTGGTCCTGGAGGAGCTCCGGGCCGCCGGCCGGCCCCCGGCCCGGCACCACCACCGCGGGCTCGAGGTCCTGCAGCTCGGCAAGCACGCGCAACCAGGCTTGGGTGTCGGACTCCGCCGTCGCCGCCACCCGGCCGCGGCTGCACACCGCCCCCGTCACCAATACCCGCTCCCGCGGCAGCCAGATGACCGCGTCACCTCGGCTGGCGGCGCGCCCGAGATCGAGGATCACCACCTCGCGGCCGCCGGACGCCAGCGAGAAGCCCGGGGGTACGACGACCGTGACCCTTCCGGAGGGAGCCTCCCCGGGCGCCCGGCTCGCAGGCCACAGAACGGCGGCCTCCGGCGGGGCGGGGGCGCGATCCGCCCCCGTCGCCAGCGCGTATCGGGGCTGTGCCTGGGTCGGCATAACGGCGTCCTGGGCGTCGACCGCCAGGGAGTCGTCGCCGACGGCGATCCACACCCGGTTGTCTCCGGTCGCCGGGTCGGCGGCGACGAGCACGCCGTCCACGACCGCCTCGAACCCGGTTTCTTCGGACATCGGGATGCCAACGCCAGGGCCAGCCAGGGCCAGGAGCACCGCGGAGACCATCACGAGCGTTCGGTTCTTCATGGCCACATCATACCGATCCGCCTTCGCCGTCCCTTCCGGCCCCCCGTGTCACGTCCGCGGCCGGTCGGAGTGCACGGTGACGATGCCGAGGTAGCCGTCCACGGTCAGGTGGTCGCCGTCCGCGATCAGTACGGTCGCCTGCGGCACGCCGGTGACGCACGGCAAACCGTACTCGCGGGCGATGATCGCGCCGTGGATCAGCATGCCCCCTCGCCGCTCGACGACCGCGGAGGCGATCGGCACGACGAAGGTCATGTTCGGGTCGACCGCGTCGCAGACCAGCACCTCGCCGGCGCGGAAGCCGAGCAGATCGTCGACGTTCCCGACCACCCGGGCGACGCCGGTGGCGACGCCGGGCCCGGACGGCTGGCCGACGAGCTGCCGCGGTCGCGCCGAAAACCCGGGCTCGACGGCGAGCTTCGACTCGACGGGCTTCGGCTCCACCACCAGGTTCGGGTGGCGCAGCGCGCGGACGACGTCCTCCAACGCATGGGCCGCAGGCTCCCCGCCCTGCGCCGCGAGCAGCCGCCGCCGTCCCGCTTCTACCGCCTCGAGGACCAGGCTCTCGAGCCGGGCGAGGTGGATGTTGTCGTCGTCCCGCAGGCGGTAGCTCGCGCGGCCGAGGTCGAGCAGCTCGCGGGCGAGCGGCCGCCGCTCCTCGGCGACCCGTTCGAGGAAAGCACCGACCAGGTGCTCGACAGCGGCCGGTGCAGCGGGCTCGGCAGGGGCCGGCGCCGCGGCGTGGGCGAGCAGGAACTGAACCAGCCGCACGCGGTCGCCGAAGCAGGGCTGGTCGGCGTACACCGCGCCGCCGAACTCCCGCCGGAAGCTCTCGAGCTCGAGCTCGAAGATCTCATCGCCCTCCTCGCCGGCCTCGAGCCGGGTGCGCAGGGGACCGTCCTCGCGAAGCCTTCCCGCGAGCCGGGCGAGCTCGCGGTTGCGGCGCACGCTGACCATGGGGGTGGCGGCGAGCAGGCCCATGAACTCGTAGGGATCGTCCGGAAGAACTGCGTCGTTGTAGAACTGACCGAAGAGGCGGATCCCGTGCGCCAGGGGGATGAACTCCCGCCAGTAGCTCTCGACCCAGCGGTCGTGGGCTGCGCGGCGCCGATCGATCTCGTCGGCCAGCGCCTCCCCGTCGAGGGCGGCGGGGTCACGCAGTGCCAACTCCTCCGCCTCGCGGTCCATGGCCGGCAGCAGCTCGCTCTCGACCCGCGCGCGCAGGCGGCGCAGCTCGTCGAGACTCCGCGTCAGGCTCAGGTACCAGGCCCGCTTGTCGCCCTCCCCGGAAGCCGCGGCCGTCACCGGCCGGGCCTGCAGCAGCACCACCCGGCCGTCGTCCAGGGTCCACTCGACATCCTGGGCCGCGCCGAAGACCGCCTGCACGGTGCGCAGCGTCTCGAAGACCATCGCCAGCCCGGCCTCGTCGAGGGGCGGTGAGCCGCCGAGTGCTGCCGGCACCGCTTCCGCGACGAGCTCCGGGCCCCGGGCCACCAGCCGGCGCCGCTCGCCGGGCGCGGTGTGCTCGACCACGCGGCCGCTGCGGCGGTCGAGGGTCCAACGGTCGGGCTCGATCGAGCCGTCGACCAGACCCTGGTTCAGACCGTACACCGCCTCCACCACCGCCAGCCCGGGATCGGTCGGGTGGGCCCCGAAGGCGACGCCCGAGCTCGCTCCTTCCACCAACTCCTGGATCACCACCGCCATCGCGCTGGTGTCGACGTCGATGCCGAGCTCGCGGCGGTAGAGCAACGCGCGGTCCGTCCACAACGAGGCCCACACGCGGCGCACCGCGTCGAGGGCGTCGGCGGCCCCCCGCACACCGACGAACGAGTCGTGGAGCCCCGCGAAGGAGGCCTGGCGCGAGTCCTCTCCTGGTGCCGACGAGCGCACAGCGAGGGCACGCTGCGCGAGCTCCCGCGCCAGCCGCTCGCGCACCGCGGCCGCGATCTCCTCCGGGACCGGCGCCCTGAGGAAGCGGTTGCGGATGCGCAGCGCGACGTCCCAGATCTCCTCCCAGCGCATGTCCTCGAAGGCCTTGCGCCCGAGCTCCTGCCGGATAACCGCTCGCAGCGACGCCGCCTCGACGAAGCGCTCGTAGGCTGCGGTCGTCAAGCACAGGGTGCGCGGCAGCCTCTGCCCGGCGCGCTGCAGCGCGGCCAGGGCGAGCGCCTTGCCGCCCACCATGGCGCCGTCGGCGTCGCCGATCTCCTCCAGGCCGACGAGGAACCTCATCGGTCGACGTGGATCTCGATCACGTGCTGGAAGCGGGTCACCACCATGTAGACCGACACCCGCAATCGCAGCGTCACGCAGCTCGGCGAGCGCACGAAGCTCTCGAGGTGGGGGTGCTTGGCGAGGAACACCCGCTCGAACCCGGCCCGCTCGGCCTCGCCGACCTCCTCGACCACGCCGACGGCGGTGGCCGCCGAGGCCTCGGTGAAATCGGCGGGGCGGTTGCTGCGATTGTCGATCAGCATCGAAGCGCGGGCGTCCGCCACCAGGTTGGCGTGCTTGCGGGTCGCGCGGCCGGTTGTGAAGAGCAGCTGCGCCAGGTCCGGCGTCGCCGCGAAGCCCACCAGGCTGGTGTAGGGCTCGCCCTCGTGGTGGGTGCCGAGCACGCCCAGCAGCTGCCCCTCCAGAAGCTCGCGCAGGATCTCCATGTGGCTCTCGTCGTGGTGGGTCATTGCCGGTTCCGCCCTTCAGCGGGCATTATAGGGCCGGGCGCC
>DATIVB010000732.1:0-1702 GCA_035466375.1 Chondromyces sp. | reverse complement strand
ATCTCGGTGAACTGCGCGTGCTCGACTCCGAGCTCGTTGGCCACCTGTCGGATCTCTTCCTCTTCCACCAACGAGATGCTGTCGTCGGCCGCGGTCACCGCGAACAGGCAGTGGAGGAGACGCTCCCGGTCCCCTTCGGCGGCCACCTTCCGGAACTCGCGGGTCGCCAGGTAGTCCTCGCTCACTCCCAGCAGCTGATTGCGGTGCGCCGCCATTTCGGCCACCAGCTCCGCCTGTTCCGGAGCCAGGCCCCCGAAATCGTGGACGATGCCCTTGATGGCCTCCAGCTCCTCGTCGCTGATCTCGAGGTCGGCGCGCGCGGCCCGCGCCAGCACCATCGCGAACGACGCCGCCCAGCGCGCGGCCTCCGGATCGAGGCCCGCGAGCTTCGAGGCGATATCGCGCACGGCCGTCGAACCCTCGGAGGCCGTCATGGGAACGTGCTCGGCCCCGAGGCCGAGCCAATCGAAGATGGACATCCTCAGCCTCCGCCGATCGGGCGGGGGGCGAGACGACATTCGCCCCACACGGGGTGGATGTCCGCTCTCTCAGCGTTCGCCATGCTTGACGACCCCCCGCTCGACGAGATTGTGAACCAGTAACCGGTTCTCGAGCTGCGAGCCCGGGACGACCTTGAGGATCTCTCCCAGTGAGTACGACCCGTTGATCCGCGACAGGAGGAAGCCCTCCTGCGGGCTGCAGCTCAGCGCCGTCAGCTCCGACGGCGGGACCGCCAGCTTGAGCACCGCCGAGTCGTTGAGGTCGAGCTTGCCCGCTTCGACCGCGATCTTGCGCTGCACCGCTTCGACCTGTTCCCGGGCCTCGCGGTCGCCCCCGTACTTGCCGCGGATCTCGTCCAGCCGCCGGTAGGCCACGAGCAGATCCCCCTCACCGACGAGCTCCTCGACCCGGTGGATCATGGTCGTCCACGCGCCCTTCGAGAAACCCGGGATGGGCACGATCTCGTCGCCTGCCGCGCGCACCTCGAACAGCTGGTGGGCCATTCCCTGGTAGACGAACATCATGACGTGGAAGAACGCCAACCGGTTGGCGAGCGCGATCTGCTCGATGCTGTTCTCGCCGTTGATCTCGCGCAGGATGCCGAGCTCGATCTCCCCCAACTGCTCGACGTCGACCGCCCGCACGACGCTCGGTACCCAGGTCTCGTCGGGGATGACCTCGCGGCAGCGCAGCCACTCGTCCTTGCGCCGCACGCCTTCGAGGATGATCATCTCGACCGGTAGGTTGAGCGGCTGGAACTTCTTCGCCGGGAGAATGTTCTCGAGAAATCTGAAGTCGCCTTCCTGCCACAGGAAGAGCTCGTAGATGGTCTCTTCGGTCTTGACCTGGAGAATGTGCTGCAGCTCCTCCCGGCTCAAGCGACCGACGATCAGGAGGAGCTCGCCGAGCAGGGTCCCGTACTGCTCCTGCATGTCGAGGAGCTCCTGCAGCTCCTCCTCGCCGAGCACCCCCCATCCGACGAGGTAGTAGCCCAGAAACTCCTTCGGGCTCTCGGACGACGCGGCGGCGACCAGCCCGTTGCGGAAGTAGATCTTCTTGTTGAAGGGGTCGCCCTCGACCGACAACGTCCCGGTCTTGCGGCTCTGGGAAACCCATTGCAGCAGGTCCGCGAACGGCATCGTGCGCAGGTTGCCGCTGATCGACATGACCACCCCGCTCGAGAGACGATGGAAGAAAACCC
>DATIVB010000731.1:0-1544 GCA_035466375.1 Chondromyces sp. | reverse complement strand
CGCGCGCCTTGAACCTGCAGGGGCGCAGCGACGAGGCCGCGGCGGTGGAGGAGCGCTTCAAGGCCGCATGGGCCGGCGCGGACACGACGCTGCGCTCGTCCTGCTTCTGCCAGCCGGGGGTGTGAGCCGCGGGCTGCGGCACGCACCCTCCGCTGCCGACGCTTCTGCTCGACCGCTGGAACTTCGGCTCATCCGGAGTCGGACAGGATGGAGGTCTCGGATACGACCCGTGTCCGTGCCCGGATTCAGGTGCAGCGGCAGTGGCAGTGGCAGCTGCAGGGTCCGAGGGCAGCGACCGCGGCAGCGGCAGTGGCCGCGAGCAGGCGGAGCGACCGCAGCATGAACAACGCGGGCCGTTACACCGACCGGTTCGAGGGACCCCTTGAACCACAGAGGCACAGAGGGCACAGAGCCGCACGGAGGTTCATCCAACCCATCACGGGAGTCTCCGTTGACCATCGTGTCATGAGGTCATGATCTCCCTCTGTGGTGTCTCTGTGTTCTCTGTGTCTCTGTGGTTCAGGCGGGTGGGCGGAAATCCGAAATCCGAAATCCGAAATCCGAAATGACCCGTGCCCGGCGCTCCACGCCCCCGTGCTATGATGACCGCCTATGACGTCGACCACTGTCGCCGCTGTCGCCTGAGGGGCCTGCCCCGCCGGACCTTCGGGTCCCCGTGATGGCCCCGGTTGTTTTTCCCCATCTGACGATGCTGATGCGGGTGCGCCCGCAGCCTCGCGAAAACAACAGGAGACAGAGATGAAGCTGCAGGATTTCGGTTGGAACGACCGATTCGCGTCGCTCTTCGAGCCCTTTCAGACAACGAACCTGACCCCCGGCCGCATCGTGCGCGTCGACCGGGGCGCCGTCACCGTGCAGTCGCCGGCCGGGCGGTTTGGCGCGTCCCTCGCCGGCAGGCTGAGCCCCGATGGTGAACCGGGCCCGGCCGCCGTCGGCGACTGGGTGGGCGTCGACCTTGAGAGCGGCGGTGCGGTGGTGCGGGTGATCCTGCCGCGCACCGGAGCGCTCGCGCGCCGCCGTCCGGGCGAGCCCGAGCTCGAGCAGGTCGCCGCCGCCAACATCGACCTCGTGCTGGTGGTCGAGTCGCTGGAGCGCGGCCCCAACCCGCGCCGCATCGAGCGCGCGACCGCCCTCGCCTGGGACGCCGGTGCGAAGCCGCTGGTGGTTTTGACCAAGGCGGACCTGTGCGCGGATCTCGAGGCCGGCGCGGCCCGCGCCCGCGAGGGCGCGCCGTTCGCAGACATCGTGACGGTGTCGGCCGTCACCGGCGCCGGGTTCGACGAGCTCGCCGGAAGGCTGGGGCCGGGCACCACCGCGGTGCTGCTCGGCCCCTCCGGGGTCGGCAAGTCGACCCTGACCAACCGGATGCTCGGCGAGGCGCGTTTCGCGGTGGCCGAGGTCCGGGAGAGCGACCTCAGGGGGCGGCACACCACCACCCACCGGGAGCTGGTGGTGCTGCCGGGCGGCGGCTGCCTGATCGACACCCCGGGCGTTCGCGAGCTCGGCCTGTGGCTCGACGCCGA
>DATIVB010000730.1:0-1909 GCA_035466375.1 Chondromyces sp. | reverse complement strand
CGGCCGTCGGGACGGAGGAGCACGTTCTTGTTGTTGCGCGCGTCGAGGTGGAGGAAGCCGAGCTCGGCGAGGCGGTCGAAGGCGGCCCGGATCTGCTCGAGGTACGCCTCCCGGCGGCTGCCGGCGTCGGGCGACCTGGCGAGCGCCGCGCCGTCGACCTTCTCCACCGCCATCGCGTCGGCGTCGATGCGGCCGAGGAAGGCCGGGAACCAGGCCATCGGACCGAGGTAGGTGTAGGCGCGGCACTCGCGGCCGATCTCCAGGCGGCCGATGAGCCGCCGCCACCAGGCGCGGGGCGCGAAGTCCTTGACCACGATCGGGCCCTCGCCGAGATCGACCACCGTGACGTCCGCCTTGAACGGCGCGCCGTGGGTCAAATGCGTCTTGGGCGCGGCCTCGTACTCGGCGCGCGACGGGAGCCCGGGCGGGCCGTCGGGAGGGCCGGGGATCGGATCAGAGGGTGCCATGAGAAGATCTCACCGTGGCGGACATTATTTCACACGTCGGGTTGTCGGCCGGGGCGCTCCTCGATCGCCTCGACGAGGCCGAGCCGTTGCACCGGATCGTCGGCCGCAACCGGACCAAGGCCGACGTCCTCTTCTACGACGTCGACGGCCACCGCATCGCGCTCAAGACCTACGCGCCGCGCGGCTCGCTAGTGTGTCGCACCCTGGGGCGTTGGCTGGTGGCGCGGGAGGCCTCGGCCTATCGGGCGGCCGCTGCGACTGACGGTCTGCCGGCCTTCCTCGGCCGCCCCCGGCCCTGGGCCATCGCCACCGAGTGGGTCGCCGCCGAGCCGCTCAAGCAGTGCAGGCCCGAGGACCTCGGCGACAGCGTCTTCGAGCGGCTGGACGCGATCGTCGCGGCCCTGCACGATCGCGGTGTCGCGCTCGCCGACCTCCACCACCGGGACGTCCTGCTGGCCGAGGACGGCGCCGTGTGGGTCGTCGACCTCGCAACGGCATGGGTCCTCGGGGACCGGCCCGGTCCCCTGCGGCGCGCCCTGTTCGAACGCTTCTGCGAGTCGGACCTGGTCAACATGGCGCGCATGCGGGCGCGATTCACCGGCGGCGACGAGGCGGCGGCGGTGGCGTCGGTGAGCCCCAAGGCCGCCGCGTGGCACCGCCGCGGACGCCGGCTCAAGACGGTCCTCGACCGCCTGCGCGGCCGACGCCGCGGCTGAGCCGTGGTGCGCCCGCAGGCTGCGGTATAGTGCGCGAGGGTCGGGGAAAAGGGGGCGAGGATGAGCGAGGGTGAGTACAACAGGGCGCTCGGTGTCGCGCGGCTGGTGGCGTTGTTCGCGGTGGTCGTGCTGCTGGTCTTCTTCGCGCGGCCCTCGGTCGTGAGCGTCGCGCTCGGCTTCGTGTTCGTCGCCATCGGCGAGGCGGTGCGGTTCTGGTCGTCGGGGCTGCTCTTGAAGACCAAGGAGCTGATGACCGCGGGGCCCTACCGGTACACCCGCAACCCGCTCTACCTGGGACGGTTCCTGATTCTCACCGGGGTGATCATCATGGTCAACCTGCCGAACTACCTGAGCCTGGCGGCTCTGGTCCTCGGCTGGGCGTGGTTCCTCGGGGTCTACATGCGCCGCAAGGAGCGGGTCGAGCCGGCGCGTCTGCGCGAGATGCACGGCGAGGCCTACGATCGCTACTTCGAGGCCGTGCCGGCCCTCTTCCCGACCTTCCGCCCGTATCGCGACTTCACGCCGGCCGCGTGGTCGGCGGAGCGCATGAGGCGCAACCGCGAGTACTGGATGGTGATTGGCCTCGCCGGCGTGACGGCCTACCTGCTGTGGCGGGCGCTGCAGGGCGGCTGAGCCGCGCCGTCACTCCCGGAACTGGAGCTCGTGCAGGCGGGCGTAGAGGCCGCCGCGCTCGAGCAGCGATCGGTGGTCGCCCTCCTCGACGAT
>DATIVB010000729.1:0-3240 GCA_035466375.1 Chondromyces sp. | reverse complement strand
CGAGACCACGCGCAGGCCGCCGTCGACGTCGAGCTCGACCGTCGTCAGCCCGTCCTCGACCGCCGCGAGCCGGACGGTGACCGACCCGGAGAGCTGGCGGCGGTCGGTGTCGAGGTGCAGCGACAGGTCGTAGTGCAGCGCATCGATCGGCGACGGGGTGGGCTCGGGCGCCCAGCTCTTGGCGCGCATCGCCCGGTCGAGCACCAGGTGCTTGGCCTCGATCTCCGACGCGTGGTGCAGCGGCACCAGCGGAGCGAGGGGCGGCGCCCCGGAGGCGACGACCGACCCGGCGGTCAGGATGACGGCGATGGCGACGAGAGACGTCCGGAAAAAGCGGCGCATGGAGCCCTCCCAGGGCGGTCATTGTAGCCGCTTCACGGCGGCTTGACATGGCCGAGGATGGGGGCGGAAGGTACTGCCGCTGCCTCTGCCGGTGCCGATGGACACTGTCGCTGGAGTCCGGGATCCGGGCGGCGGCGTGCGGGCGGCCGGAGCGGGCGTCGGGAAAGGAGCGCGCGTCGCAGAGCCTGCGCGCTGCGGGACGGCGCTGCCGCAGCCGCTGCCGCTGGAACGCCGGGAAGACCGGTGAGGAGTAGCAAGTGAGAGTCTTGTACGAGAAAGGAGTAGCGAACCATCTCGGCCCCGAGTCATGCGCGGTCGCCCGAGAGGGCGGGCGCGAAGTGTTGACAGGGGAACGTGCGAGCCGGGTATTGAGCCGCGAAATAGGGCAGAGGGTTTGGGGTGCCTCCGCTGTCAGCGTATGCGAGGGGCCACACCGACCTGACCGTTATCGCGAGGGCAGGTCGGACCCCACGCGGTCTGAGACCCCGTGCGCGCACGGAAGCTCTTCACACGGGAACCGGGAGGCCCTGTGCCTGGCCACGGGAGGTGGTCCGGTGGTCCGCGCCGTGAACCCTCAGGGGGCAAGACGGCGATGAACGGGCACAGGGAGTCGGACAGCCCCATAGTACCGGGGAAGCCTTCGAACAAAGGGAGCGGTGCGCCGCGACCGGCGGAGGAGGTGGAGGGAAGGGGGCTGGCCAAGGGGAATCCGGTCGAGCAAACCAGGTTCCGGGCGCAGAACCGGAGGGACCTGCAACACGCGCTGGACCGGATACGGCAAGCAGCTTGCCGGGATAAGGAGCTGCGGTTCACCACGCTCTGGCATCACGTCTACGACATCAACAGACTCCGAGAGGCCTACCTGAGCATGAATCGTCGGGGGGCGCCGGGAGTCGACCGGGAGACGTGGCAGCACTACGGCGAGGCCCTGGAGGAACGACTCGAGGACCTGGCGGGAAGGCTGAAGCGCGGAGCGTACCGAGCGAAGCCCGTCCGGAGGGTCTACATCCCGAAGGCAGATGGGCGGCGGCGGCCGATCGGAGTGCCGGCGCTCGAGGACAAGATAGTCCAGCGAGCGACGGTCGAGGTGCTGAACGCCGTCTACGAGGAGGACTTCGTCGGATTCTCCTACGGGTTCCGGCCGGGGCGCAGCCAGCACAACGCGTTGGACGCGCTCGTGGTGGGGATCAAGAGGAGGAAGGTGAACTGGGTGCTCGACGCCGACATTCGTGGTTTCTTCGATGCCATCTCCCACGAGTGGCTGGTGAAGTTCGTCGAGCACCGGATCGCGGACGAGCGCGTCGTACGTCACGTCAAGAAGTGGCTGAAGGCCGGCGTGCTCGAGGAAGGCGAGTGGAGAGCGGTGGAGGAAGGGACCCCGCAGGGCGGCAGCGTGTCGCCACTGCTGGCGAACATCTACCTTCACTACGTCCTCGACCTGTGGATCCAGTGGTGGAGGCAGAAGCGGGCACAAGGCGACGTGATCGCCGTGCGTTACGCAGACGACTTCATCGTGGGATTCCAGCATCGCCACGAGGCGGAGCGGTTTCTGCACGAACTTCGCGAGCGTCTCGCGAAGTTCGGCCTGGAGCTGCACCCCGACAAGACCCGGCTCATCGAGTTCGGACGGTTCGCCGACGAGAATCGACGGGGCCGGGGAGAGGGAAAGCCGGAGACCTTCGACTTCCTGGGATTCACGCATGCGTGCGGGAAGACCCGGGAGGGAAGATTCAAGGTGATCCGCCAGACCATGGCGAAGAGGATGCGGGCGAAGCTCAAGGCCATCAAGCTCGAGCTCCGACGCCGGCTCCACCACCCGATTCCTGAGGTAGGGAAGTGGTTGCGGTCCGTCCTACAGGGCTACTACCGCTACCACGCCGTACCGGGCAACAGCTACAGGATGGAGACCTTCCACTGCCAGATTGCGCGGCTCTGGTTTCGGACGCTCTCGCGACGGAGCCAGAGAACGACCATGAACTGGGAGCGTATGAAGCGACTCATCCAGAGCTGGCTGCCGTATCCGCGAGTCCTGCATCCCTATCCCGAGCAGCGCCTGCGCGTCTGACCCGAGGCAGGAGCCCAGTGCGGGAAACCCGCTCGCTGGGATCTGTGCGGGGGGCGGTCCGAAAGGACCGTCCCTACCGCGACATCGCTTTCGCTGATCGCTGCCGCTGATCGCTGCCGCTGATCCCCGGGGAAACCCCTTGACACGCCCCGGGCCGTGCCCTAGATTCAGAACGAGCGTTCGGTTTTTTTAGTCGGTGACGGGAGGCGGATGACGGCCCAGGCCCATCGGACCGAGCTCGCGGTGAGACGTGCTCTCGAGGCGGCGCTCTCGCTGTTCTCGCGCCAGGGATACGGCGCGACGTCGATGCGGCAGATCTCGGAAGCGAGCGGGCTGTCGGTCGGCAACCTGTACCACCACTTCGGCTCCAAGGAGGCGATCTTCCAGCGCCTCATCGACGAGTACTTCGAGGAGCTGACCGATCCCGGCAACCCGCTGTCGGTGATCTTCTCCGCGGCCCGGTTCCCCGATGACCTCGAGGAGATGGCGGCCGCCATCGAGCGCAGCGTCGAGGAGAACGTCGACCAGATCCTGCTCATCTTCATCGACGTCATCGAGTTTCGCGGCAGCCACATCCGCTTCTTCTACGAGTCGATGGCGAGCCGATTCCAGAGCTCGTACGAGAGGGCGTTCGAGCGGCGACGCCGCGACGGCCGCCTGGGCGAGGTCGACCCGCTGGTGGCGGTGATGCTGGCGACCCGCTGGCTGTTCTACTTCTTCACGGTCGAGAAGTGCTTCGGGGTGCCGATGCACTTCGGCATGGACGCCCACCAGGCGGTGGACGAGTTCATCAGGATTCTCCGCTACGGGGTGCTGCCGCGGGACGGCCGGCC
>DATIVB010000728.1:0-2286 GCA_035466375.1 Chondromyces sp. | reverse complement strand
TTGGCGATCAGGCCTTCCCAGCCCTTGCGGCACGCTTCCTCGAGGAACGCCTCGCCCTGCCGATTGCGGTGGGCGGTGAAACGGAGGGGGTCGTCGAAGGACAGTGTCCGCTTGAGGACGCTCTTGCGCGCCCGCAGCGGCAGCGCCTCGGTGGACCTGCCCTGCACGTGCAGCACGTCGAAGAGGTAGAAGTACACCGCGACGCCGCTCTGCCGCGCCTCGTCCCGGTCCTTGACCTGCATGCGCTGCTGCAGGCGTTGGAAGGACGTGACACTGCCCTTGAAGGCGACAACCTCGCCGTCGACGATGAAGTCGTCGCAGCTCTGCGCGGCGAGCGCCTCTTCGAGCTCGGGGTAGCTGTCGTTGAGGTCCTTCCGGTTGCGCGACCTGAGTCGCACCCGGTCGCCGTCGCGGAAAGCCAGGCAGCGCTCGCCGTCGAGCTTGCGTTCGTAGACCCAGTCGGGGTCGGAGAACGGATCGTGGGTCAATCGGGCGAGCATGGGCTCCACCCACTCGGGCTGGCTGCGGGATTCGAGCGCCTCACGCTGGTCGTCGGACAGCGCGTCGAACGGGTCGCTCACGAGCCGCCGCCTCCCTCCTCCTCGGCGACCTCCTCGAGATCGCGGCCGCTGGCCACCGACTCGGGCTCGGTGGAGGTCGGCCTGCGGCGGGCGTCGGCCTCGTCGTCGTCCATCTTGATCAGGAGCCAGCGCTCGTCGTCTCCGCCGGTCCGCACCAGGGCGTAGCCGCCGCGGATCTTCGACCCTTCGAGCCACACCTCGATCTTGCCGTCCGCCAGCGACTCGGCCATCGACGCACCGTCGTCGTCCTTGGCGGCGCGCAGGTTGCGGTACGGTCCGCGATCCCACAGCAGCACGGTGCCGCCGCCGTACTCGTCCTCCGGAATCACGCCCTCGAAATCGGCGTACTCCAGGGGGTGGTCCTCGGTGGGCATGGCGAGCCGCTTCTGCCGCGGGTCGGTGGAGGGGCCCTTGGGCACCGCCCACGACTTGAGGACCCCGTCGACCTCGATCCTGAAGTCGTAGTGGAGATTGCTCGCGTCGTGCTTCTGGATCACGAAGACGGGCTCGTCGCCTTGCGCCGAGGTCTTGCCCTGCGGCTCGGGCGACGAGCGGAAGTCGCGTTTCTTCTCGTACTCGGAGAGCGCACTGTCTTTGGCCATGGTGAACCTCCCCGGGACCGGCGCCCGGCCGCGCGCGGCCCTCGGCGCCGGAGCCCCCGAGACGCCCCACGAGTTCGAGCGGGCCTCGTCACCCCGACTGTGACGACCGTCCCGGCCGCGGAGAACCGGGGGCCGTCCGGTCGGCTTCTCGGGAGTGGCCCCGTGGCCGCCTGGGATGGTCCTCGATAGCTGCCGGCGGCCGCCGCGTCCAGGCTCGGAGGGGCCGGCCGGATCGCCGGGCCGGCAGAGGAGGTGCTCGTGGAGCTCGATAGGCTGCAGGCCCTGCAACGTCGGTCCGACAGCAAGGTCGTCCTGCTCGTGCTCGACGGCCTGGGCGGGCTGCCGTCCCATCGCAACGGCGCCACCGAGCTCGAGACGGCGCGCTCGCCGAACCTCGACCGCCTGGCCCGCGAAGGGATCTGCGGGCTCCACCAGCCGGTCGCGCCCGGTGTCACGCCGGGCAGCGGGCCCGCCCACCTCGCGCTCTTCGGCTACGACCCGTTGCGCTACGAGGTCGGCCGCGGGGTTCTGTCGGCGCTCGGAATCGGCTTCGACCTGCGCCCGGGCGACGTCGCGGCGCGGGGCAATTTCTGCACTCTGGACGAGGATGGCCTGGTGAGCGACCGCCGCGCGGGGCGCATCGACTCCGAGACCAACCGGCGGCTCTGCGAGCGTCTGCGCGGCATCGAGACCGAAGGGGCCGAGCTCTTCGTCGAGACCGTCAAGGAGTACCGCCTTCTGATGGTGCTGCGGGGCGAGTCGCTGTCGCCGGAGATCGCGGACACCGATCCCCAGGACACCGGCAGAGCGCCGCTCGAGCCCGAGCCCGGAACGCCGGACGCCGGCCCGACCGCCGAAGCGGTCGCGCACTTCCTCGCTCGCGCGCGCGAGCTGCTGGCCGACGAGGAGCGGGCCAACATGGTGCTGCTGCGCGGCTTCTCCAGCCGGCCCTCGTGGCCACTGCTGCCGTCGATCTACGGGGTCCGCGCGGCCGCGGTGGCGAGCTACCCCATGTACCGCGGGGTGGCGGCCCTGGTGGGCATGGAGGTCCTGGAGACCGGCGACGGCTTCGACGGGCAGCTGGACACCGTCGCCGAACGCTG
>DATIVB010000727.1:0-2989 GCA_035466375.1 Chondromyces sp. | reverse complement strand
CGAGCCTTCCGCGCCGCCGCCTTCCACCTCGAGATCGATGCTCGGGCACCCGCAGCCGCAGCCGCCGACGACCCGCGCCCCCTCGAGCTGTCCGAGATAGCGAACGGCCCCGGCGCCGGCCCCGCCGAGGAGCGCCTCGATCAGCTCCAGCTCACGTTCGCTCAGGGGCCTCGGAGCCCCGGCTCGGGTACCACGCATCGCCCATCCATTTCGCGGCCGCGGCCTCGAACGGACGGCGGGCCGGGGCCGCCTCGAGCTCGGCGCGGCCCGCCCCGGATCGCGACCGGCGATCACGCCGGGTGATACGGCTCCGGGTGATCGAGGTTCTCGATCCGGAGGGTGCGGACGGACCGGGCCGCGTCCGACAGGAAATGAGAATCAAATTCATTGTCGCGAGCCTGCCGAGGCCGTAGAATGACCCGGCACGACCCCGGGGGCAACGGATGACGACCACCCTGAACACGCGCTTCATCGATATCGTCGCGCAGCGCGGCGAGCGGACCGCGCTCGTCGTCAAGCGCGGCGGACGGTGGCGGGAGCTCTCCTTCAACGAGGTCTTCGAGCGGGTGCAGCAGACCGCTTTCGGCCTGCAATCCCTGGGCTACGGACCCGGGGAGCGGGTCGCGATCCTGTCCGAGAACCGGCCGGAGTGGGCCACCACCGACTTCGGCGCCATGGCTGCCGGGCTGGTCACGGTCCCCCTCTACACGACGCTGATCGGCAGCCAGATCGCCTACATCCTCAACGACGCCGAGGTGCGCGCGATCTTCGTCTCCTCGCGGGAGCACCTCCACAGCGTGCTCGCGATCCGCAGCGCGGTGCCGTCGCTCGAGAAGATCGTGGTCTTCGACCCGCAGGGGGTCGAGGAGGACGGGTCCGTCATCAGCCTCGATACCTTGCAGGCGATGGGCGCGGGCCGCAGCCGGGACGAGTTCGTGCAGGTGGCCGGCGGCGCCGGCCTCTCGGACGTGGTCACCATCGTCTACACGTCCGGTACGACCGGCGACCCCAAGGGGGTCGTCCTCAATCATCGCGGCTTCCTCGCCGAGTACGAGGCGGTGTATCCGGCCTTCGAGGGCACGGAGGGCGACACCCTGATCTCCTTCCTGCCCCTTTCGCACATCCTGCAGCGGGTGGTGGACAGCTTCGCGCTGCTCCACGGCTTCAAAGTCGCCTACGTCGAAAGCCTGGAGGCGCTGGGCGAGAACCTGCGCGAGATCCGGCCCACCCACATGGTGGCGGTGCCGAGGGTGTACGAGAAGATCCACGGCCGCATCCACGCCGGAATCCAGCAGGGCCCGGCCCTCAAACGGGCGATCTTCAACTGGGCGATCGGCGTGGGAAGTCGCTGGAACGAAGCCGTCGCCCGCGGCCGCGTCGGGCCGCTCCTCGAGCTGCAGCACCGCCTCGCGCACGCCCTGGTCTTCGCCAGAATCCACGCCGCGACCGGTGGTAACCTGAAGTTCTACGTCTCGACGGGGGCACCCCTCGCCAAGGGTCTTGCGGAGTTCTTCGACGCCGTCGGTATCCGCATCATCGAGGCCTGGGGCATGACCGAGCTCACCGGGGCGGCGACCGCCAACACCCGCACCGACTGCCGCTTCGGCAGCGTCGGCAAGCCCGGGCCGGGGGTCGAGCTCACGATCACTTCCGAGGGCGAGATCTGCGTCCGCGGCGGCATCGTCATGCAGGGCTACTGGCGCAAGCCGGAGGCCACCGCCGAGGCCGTCGACGCCGACGGCTGGCTGCACACCGGCGACGTGGGCCACATCGACGGCGACGGATTCCTCTACATCACCGACCGCATCAAGGAGCTGATCGTCACCGCGGGCGGCAAGAACGTCGCCCCGCAGCCGCTCGAGAACGCCCTCAAGACCGACCGCCACATCGCCCAGGCGATGGTCGTCGGCGACCGCCGCAACTTCATCGGTGCACTCATCGTTCCACAGGCGGAGGTGCTCGAGGCGTGGGCCGCCGAGCGAGGGATCACGGGAGACCTCGAGACGCTCTGCGCCGAGCCGAAGGTGCGGGCCCACTACGCCACGATCGTCGAGACGGCGATGGCCGCGTTCTCGCGCTACGAGCGGGTGCGGGCGTTCCGCCTCGTGCCGCGGGAGTTCAGCCAGGAGGCCGGCGAGCTGACGCCGACCCTCAAGCTCAAGCGCCGCGTCCTGCTCGCCGAGTACGCCGAGCTCATCGAGGAGCTGTACCGCGAGCCGGCGGCGCCGCCGCCTCCACCCGCACCGGCACGCCGTTGAGCACCGCGTTGCCGCACAGGGGGTCCACCACCTGCGCGTCGGTGACGTCGGTGGCGCTGACGCCCGGCCGGCCCGCAGCGACCGTCTGACGGGTCCCAGGGCGATCGTGGCCCCAGCCGTGCGGCAGGCTGACGACACCCGGCATGAGCTCGTCGCTCGGCTCGAGCGGGGCCTCGACGCGGCCGCTGCGCGACACGATCGCCACCCTCGCCACGCCCTCGAGGCCGAGACGCGCCACATCCTCGGGGTGCATGCGCAGCGTGCAGCGCTCCCGCCCCCCCATGAGGCGCTCGAAGTTGTGCATCCACGAGTTGTTGCTGCGCACATCGCGGCGGCCGACGAGCAGCAGGCCGGCGTCCGCACGTGCCGCCTCGAGGCTCGCCTCCAGGCGCGGGATGTCGACCGCGAGCGCCTCCGGCACGAGCTCGATGCGCCGATCCTTCGTGCGCAGCCTGGCCGGCAGGCAGGGCTCGAGGGGCCCGAGGTCGAGTCCGTGCGGCGCCCGCTCGAGCTTCGCCAGGCTGAGACCGCCGCCCAGCAGACTCCAGCCCGAGCCGTAGGGGCCCAAGCGCAGGCCCAGGTCGAGGGCGCGGCGGGGGCCGAGGCCGGCGGCGAGCCGCCTCTTCAGGCGCCCGGCCCAAGGGCCTTCGTCGAGGCGGCGCTCGAGTGCGGCGAGGATCTGCCAGTCGTGGCGGGTGTCGGGGCCGGGCGCGAACAGCGCCGGCGAGTAG
>DATIVB010000726.1:0-5747 GCA_035466375.1 Chondromyces sp. | reverse complement strand
TGAAACCACCAGTCGGGACACCGATGTGGGCTTCGTTCCTCTGCTGGCCTTCATCGCCGACTATCGATTGTCAGATCGCTGGCATGCGGTCTTCGATTTCGAGGGTCTGGCCGGCGGGCCCGGGCGGGCCTTCGACGTCTCTCTCAAGCTGGCCTACGACATCAGCGATCGCTGGTCGGTGACCGCCGGCTACCGCACGGTGGAGGGCGGCGCCGACATCGACGATGTCTACAGCTTCGCCTGGTTCCAGTACGCGGTGGCCTCGGGTGTCTTCAGGTTCTGAGCCGGAGCGTTCATAAGCCTCCTGCGCCGAGTCGTGGTGCTCGATCTGCGGCGTCCGAACCAGATTTCCCTGCCTGAGGCTCAGGGGCCCTCGTTCAGCGCAGCGAAGCGCGCCAGGATGTCGCCGCCCCAGCGCGTCTCGCGAACATCGTCGAGTAGGCTGTCCGGGTCCATCCCCTCTGCACGCATGGCCTCCCGTTTGGCCTCGAGATAGCCCCGAACGACCTCGGCCGAGAACTCGGGGTGGAACTGGAGGCCCCACGCCGGGCGGCCCGGCACTCGAAAGGCCTGGTGGGGATCGAGCGCGGACGAGGCGAGCAGCTGCGCGCCCGGGGGCAGCTCGAGGACGCTCTCCAGGTGGGTGGCGTGGACGTCGATCCTGCCGGGCAGCCCGCCGAGCAGGGGATCAGTCGCCGAACCTTCTTTCAGGGCGACGCTGACAGTCCCGATCTCACGCCCCCGCGGGTTGGGGCCGACGCGCCCGCCGAGGGCGTGGGCCAGCAGCTGGTGCCCGAAGCAGATGCCGAGAACGGGTACGCCCACCGCCACCGCCCCGCGCAACCACACCGCCGTCCGTTCCGCCCAGGCCTCGTGTTCGCTCACCATGGCGGCGGATCCTGTCACCACAACGCCGTCGAATTCCTCAGGGGCCGGCAGCTCCTCGCCCACGTAGACGCTGCACACCTGGACGGGGCGCCCGAGGCCGCGGGCGATCCAGTCCTCGAAGTCCTCCCCGGCGTACCCGAGCGCCGTGCGTACGCTCCCGGTCTTCACGATCAACATCGTCCCTCCGCATTCACAGCATAGGCCAGCCAGCGGGAGTGTTACGAGCAACAATCTTCAGATGTACTCATCGAGGTTGCGTGCCTATGGGATTTGACTGAGGACGGAGATTCAGTGTACACACTTTGAGCAGAACACATGATGGAGGACCGTTGATGAGAGTATTGCGGTCGTGTCTCGTCTTCCTCGGACTGTTGTGTGCGGCCGACGTTCCGGCGGCGACGTTTTCGGTGAACAGCACGGTCGATGCTCCGGATGACACTCCCGGCGACGCCTCGTGCCAGTCTGCGGCCGGCTGCACTTTGCGAGCCGCCATCATGGAGGCCAACGCTCTGGAGGGGCCCGACGTCATTCTGGTGCCCGCAGGGACGTACCATTTAACCCTCCCCGGCGACAACGGTTGGGAACTCGACCCATCGGCCGGCGACCTCGAGATCACCGACAACCTCTCCATCTTCGGCGACTCGCCCGACACCACGACGATCGACGCTTCGCTTCTCGGAGATCGTATCGCGACGCTTGTCAAGAACCTGGATTCGTACCAGCCTTTCGACGTCGAGATTGCCGGCCTGACACTCACCGGAGGTTCCACTGTGCACAGCGGTGGCTGCCTGCTCGATCTCGGTGTCGGGAAGACGACCATCAGAAATTCGGTCATCACCGGGTGCACGTCCGAGCAATCGTCCGGTGGTGGGATCTCGCATGACGGGGCCTGGGAACACCCAGGCCTCTTCGTGATCGACTCGGTCATCTTTGAGAATGCTGCGCCTTTCGGCGCGGGGATTGACAGCCAGGGGAACCTGCATGTGATTCGATCGTCGATCGTCGGTAACACCGCCTCGGCGTGGTGGCCCAACGGCCCTGGGTCGGGTGGTGGCTTGTCTTCCCCGTTCGGATCGGTGTCCATAACGGACAGTGTGATCGCCAATAACGAAGCTGGCCGCCAGGGAGGTGGGATCTGGGCCTTGGGATCGCACCTCCACCTGGAACGCACCTCGGTAACCGGAAACCAGGTCCACAACGCGACAGGCTCTGATTATTACGATGAGGGGGTCGGCGGCGGGATCTACCTGAACCACGCACTCCTCAGCATGAACAACAGCACTATCAGCGGCAACACCGCGTTCCGGCGGGGGGGCGGCATCCACGCATACGCCGGCGGCCGCCTCCACGTCGCGTTCTCGACGATCGCCGACAACCGGGCCGGGGGCGACTGGGACGGTGCCGGGGTGACCTTCACCGGTGCGGAAGCCGGAGCGCCGCTGGAGCCACCGAGCTTCAAAGCTACTCTGATCGTGGGCAATCTCGCGGGCGACACCGAGAGCAATTGTCGCATCTTTCCTTATGACAGCCGTTCGCTCGGCTACAACATCGTCGGCGACAACACCTGCGGGCTGAGCGACGTGACCGACCGGGAATTCACCGACCCCGGCATTGCGCCCCTTGCCGACAACGGTGGCTTCGGACCAACGCACGCGCTGCTTCCGGAAAGCCCGGCGATCGATCTGGTCCCCGTCGCAGAGTGCTTCGCCGAGATCGACAATGACTGGGACGGCAAGCTCGATGAAGATCCCGTGAATGGAATTGACGACGACGGCGATGTGCCTGTTGATGAAGACCCCGTGGACGTTGTCGACGTCGACCAGAGGGGCTGGCCCCGGCCTGCGGGGGACCGGTGCGACGGAGGCGCCTTCGAGGTTGTCGAGGAGCCCGAGGTCCTCATCGAAAAACTCATCACCGATGTTGAAACCATCATCGAGGCGGGAGAGCTCAACTACGGCCGTGGCCGAAGCCTCATCGCCGAGCTGCAGGTCGCGTTGTGGTTTCTCGAATTCAATAACGGCGAGCGGATCGCCGTCACCAGGATCGAGCTCTTCATCATCAAGGTAGAGAGGCTGATTGCAAAGGGCGATCTCGATCCCGAGCTCGGGAACGAACTGCTGATGCAGGCACGAATTATCCTCGAGTTGTTGCAGCGGTCGTAGCAAAAGAGTCAAGGTGCATCAAGGGGCATCAAGGTACCACCCATCAGAAGGCGCGTGTCAAGTGGGCGGGGCTTTGCCGAAGCCCGGTATGGCCCCAGAACCGGCAATACTCTCTCGAGCACTGCTATCCACAGCGGGTTGTTTCCCAACGACGAGCTGAAACGCGCATCGAAGGGGGAGCCTTCTCGAGGATTCTCAGGCAACAAGGTGTTTCATCATAACCCCCATACCAGACGCCTTTAAGGCACCTTTACGGGTATCTGGGCCGATTTTTCAGCACTTCCGTGTGAGGGTCGGGGGCTTCTGACCCCTCGGTTCATAACCAGCTGCGGTCTGACGAACGAAGTGCGTGCCAGCCACCTCTGAGGGACCTTTGACAAAGTCAAGAAAGTTCCTCCCGGCACCGACGCCGTGGGCATGAATTGCTGCCGCTGCCTGTTGGCGAAGGGGAGCAGTCCGCAGGCAGAGCGACGCGGCAACACCGACTCCCGGGGGAACCATTGACGATATCGGAAGAGACACGACGAATATTCGATCTTGCCATTTCCGCCCCGATCGAGCAGCGCGGGGAGATCCTCGATCGCGAGTGCGGCACCGATGCCTCACTCCGCGCTGCCGTGGAAGACCTCCTGCTGGCGGCGGAGCCGCCGGAGCACGAGAGCGAAGCGCCCACCATGGCGGTCCCCGACGCGGCGCCGACCGCTTGGGAGGGCTCGGAACAGGGCACCACCATCGGGCCGTACACGGTGCTCCACCTCCTCGGGGAAGGTGGTTTCGGCTCGGTCTACCTGGCGGAGCAGGAAGAGCCCGTGCGGCGGAAGGTCGCCCTCAAAATCATCAAGCTGGGCATGGACACCAGGGAGGTGATGGCACGATTCGACGCCGAACGGCAGGCGCTGGCGATGATGGACCATCCCAACATCGCGCGGGTGATCGACGCGGGCGCGACCGAGACCGGCCGCCCGTACTTCGTGATGGATCTGGTCAAAGGCGATCCGATCACCAGGTACTGCGATCGGCACCATCTCGACATCCGAGAGCGGCTGAAACTGTTCGCCCAGGTCTGCGCCGCCGTCCAGCATGCCCACACCAAGGGGATCATCCACCGCGACATCAAACCGAGCAACGTCCTCGTGAGCACCGTGGATGGCCGGCCCACCGCCAAGGTCATTGACTTCGGCATCGCCAAGGCCACCAACGCCCGGCTCACCGAGCAGACGCTCTTCACGCAGGATCGCCAGCTCATCGGAACTCTCGAGTACATGAGCCCGGAGCAGGCCGAAGGGTCGTTGGACATCGACACCCGCACCGACGTGTACTCGTTGGGGGTCCTTCTGTACGAGCTGCTGACCGGGTCCACGCCCCTTGAGAGCCGCGAGCTGCGGTCGGCGGGGTTCGCCGAGATGCAGCGGATCATCCGCGAGGTGGATCCGCCGAACCCGAGCGCCCGCCTGAGCCAGAACACCGATGCGATCGAGGTCGTGGCGGCCAGGCGCCGAGTTGAACCCGCGCGGCTCGGCTCGACCATCCGCGGCGACCTCGACTGGATCGTGATGAAGGCGATCGAAAAGGACCGCAGCCGCAGGTATGAGACGGCCAGCGGGCTGGCGATGGACATCGGGCGCCACCTCGTGGGCGAGGCGGTGGTGGCGGCTCCACCCAGCGCGGCGTACCGGGCGGGCAAGTTCATCCGCCGCCACAAGGGTTTCGTGTTTTCCGCCTCGGCGGTGGCGGCGGCGTTGCTGATCGGAGCGGTCGCCTTCGCCTGGCAGGCGAGCGTGGCCCGCAGCCAGCGGGACCGCGCCGTCGCGGCCGAGGCCGAGGCCACCACCCGGGCGGACGAGCTGAAGATCGTGGCGGATTTCCAGGCCGAGATGCTCGCGCAGGTCAACCCCACCAAAGCCGGTGTGGAGCTGACCGAGAACATCACCTCGAAGTACGAGGCGGCGCTCGCCAAGGCCAGCCCGGGCCTGCCCGAGGCGGAGCGCTCGAGGCTCCTGGGCGACTTCGCAGATCAGTGGCAACTGGTCAATGCGACCGATGTCGCGCGCGACGTGATCGACCGGACGATTCTCACGCCGGCGGTCGAGACGATCGAAACGCAGTTCAAGGAACAGCCGGTGGTTGACGCCCAGCTCCGCCAGGTCCTCGCGGTCCAGTACGGCACTCTGGTTCTCTACGACAAGGCCATGCCCCTCCAGGAGCGGGCGCTGGCGACGAGGCGGCAGGTTCTCGGGGAGGAGCACCCGGACACCCTGTACTCGATCAGTCAAATGGGCATCCTGCTCCAGGGAATGGGCAAGCTCGACGAAGCGGAGCAGTACTACCGCGAAGCCCTCGAGAAGCGCCGGCGGGTCCTGGGGAACGAGCACCCCGACACCCTGATCTCCATCTCGAACATGGACTTCCTTTTCCAGAGCCAGGGCAAACTTGCAGAGGCCGAGCCCTATGCCCGCGATGCGCTGGAGATTCGACGGCGCGTCCTCGGCGACCGGGATCCACACACGCTGCTCTCCATCAGCAACATGTGCACCGTTCTCATGTTTCAGGGGAGGGTGGACGAGGCGGAGCCGTACTGTCGCGAGGCGCTTCAAAAACGGCGCCAGTTCCTGGGAGAAGACAACGCGGACACGGTCGTCTCGATCAACATCCTGGCCTATATGCTGGAGGTGCAGGGCAAGCTGGATGAGGCGACGC
>DATIVB010000725.1:0-3987 GCA_035466375.1 Chondromyces sp. | reverse complement strand
GGGCGGCATGGGCCAGGTCTGGCGCGCCGAGGACTCGAAGCTCGGCCGCGAGGTGGCGCTCAAGGTGCTGCCGGAGGCGTTCGCCCAGGACCCCGAGCGCATGGCCCGTTTCGAGCGCGAGGCCAGGGTGCTGGCGAGCCTGAATCACCCGAATATCGCGCACCTGTATGGGCTGGAGAGCATTTCGGGCACGGAGACGGTGAGTCAGACGGCGGCGGGAACGGGAACGGGGTCGGGATCGGGATCGGGATCGGATTCAAATCCCGAGACCCGAGCCCCGAGCCATTCCTCCCACCCGGCAGCCGGGACGGCCGCCCCACAAAGCGGCTCTGCCCCCCCGGAAGCGGTTCCAATGTCACGGAGGGTGTGCGGGAATTCAGAATTAAGAATTCAAAATTCAGAATTGCCCGCTACCGCGGGCCCGAGCCCCGAGCCTCGAGCCTCGAGCCCCGTCACCTTCCTCGTCATGGAGCTCGTGGAGGGCGAGGATCTCTCCGAGCGCATCAGACGCGGGCCGATACCGGTGGACGAGGCCGTACCCATCGCGCTGCAGATCGCCCAGGCGTTGGAGGCTGCGCACGAAGCCGGCATCGTCCACCGCGACCTCAAGCCCGCCAACATCAAGCTCCGGCCGGACGGCACGGTCAAGGTCCTCGACTTCGGGCTCGCCAAGGCGTGGGAGGCCGAAGGGCCCGACTCGGGCCTGTCGCTGTCGCCGACCCTGACCGCCCGCCACACGGCCGCGGGACTGATCCTCGGCACCGCGGCCTACATGGCGCCCGAGCAGGCGGCCGGGATCGCGGTCGACCGCCGGGCCGACATCTGGGCCTTCGGGGTCGTCCTGTGGGAGATGCTCACCGGAAACCGGCTGTTCGGCGGAGAGACCGTCTCCCATGTCCTGGCCTCGGTGCTCAAGGACGAAATCGATCTGAACGAACTGCCGGCTGATGTGCCGCCGCACGTGCGACGGTTGATCGGGCGCTGCCTGCGCAAGAAGCCCAAGCAGCGGCTGCAGGCCATCGGCGATGCGCGCATCGTGCTCGAGGATGGGGAGGCGGACGAGCCGGGGTTGACTCTCGAATCTGTCCGCCCTGCGAGCCGATCGCCTATGGGATGGATCGCAGCAGGGGCGGCCGCCATTGCCGCTGTGGTTCTCGGAGTGTTGTTGCTCGGTCGGCCGGTGCCGGAGGAGCGCATCATCCGCTTCGACGTGCCGCCGCCGCCTGGTGGCCGTTTTCACCTGGCACCGGACAATCCGGGGCCGGCGGTGGTGTCGCCGGACGGGACGATGTTGGCGTACTCCGCCAGAGACGAGAGCGGGGCCGTCCAGCTGTGGGTCCGTGCGTTGGATGAATCCGAGGCGAGACCGATGTCCGGGACTGAGAATGCGCAGTACCCCTTCTGGTCGCCGGACTCGAAGAGGATCGGATACTTCTCCAACGGCAAGCTCAGGGTGGTCGAGGCGGCCGGCGGCCCTCCCCTCGCCCTGTGCGATGCCGGAGAAGGCAAAGGCGGATCGTGGGGTCGAAACGGCGTGATCGTCTTCACGCCGAGCTACAACACACCGCTGCACAGGGTCCCCGACACCGGAGGCGAGTCGGCGCCGGTCACCAAGTTCGACGAAGAACGGATGGACAACTCCCACCGCCACCCGCGTTTTCTGCCCGATGGCGACCACTTCCTCTACATGGCGCGGTCCGCGTCGGGAACCTACGAAGGACAGGCCGTCATGATCGGGTCGCTCGACGGCTCGGTCGACCGGCAGCTCATGCGGGCGCCGGCCGCGGTCGAGTACGCATCCGGCCGCCTGCTCTTCGTGCGCGACCGGACGTTGATGGCGCGACCATTCGACGCCGACGCGCTCGAGTTCACGGGTGACGCCTCCCCGGTCGCCGAGGCGGTGACCCTACTCCCGGCCGGAACGGTGATCGGAGTCTATTCCGCCTCGCAAAACGGCGTGCTCGCATACCAGTCCGGCGCCGGCGACGAGGGCAACTTCCGTTTAGTGTGGCGGGACCGCGAGGGCAACGAGCTCGGAACGCTCGGCGAGCCCGGAAACATCGGTGAAGTCCATCTCGTTCCGGGCGGTGAGCTGGCCGCGGTGCAGATGGAGGAGATGGCGGCCGGCAGCGGCGACGTCTGGGTGGTCGACCTCCGCCGCAACCTGTTCACCAGGTTCACCTTCGAACCGGGTTACGAGCTCGGTCTCACGCCGACACCGGACGGCAACGCCATCTTTTTCTCGCTCCAGAAAAACGGCGTGTATGCCTTGGTCAGAAAAGAAATCGGCGGCTCGGGCGATGGCGAGGTCGTTTACGAGTCGACCACCGAGATGTACCCGAGCTCGGTGTCGCCGGACGGCACGACCCTCGCCCTCTTCAAAGGCGGGGAGACCTCCAGCTTCGATATCTGGCTGCTGCCGCTTGACGGTGAGGGTGAGCCCTCGCCCTTCATCGCAACCGATTTCAACGACGAAAATGCAATGTTTTCTCCGGACGGTCGGTGGCTCGCCTACCAGTCCGACGAGTCCGGCCGCCCCGAGGTCTACGTGACCGCTTACCCGGATCGTGGACGCAAGTGGCAGATCTCCACCGACGGCGGCCAGGGCCCGCGTTGGAGCCGCGACGGCTCCCAGATCCTCTACCAGGGGTCGGACGGCTCACTGGTCGCGGTTCGCGTCGTCCCGAGGGATGGCGGTCTGCTCATCGGCGAGGCCGAGGGGCTCTTCAGCACCATGATCCAGCCGACCGGGAACTATTTCTGGGATGTCTCGGCGGATGGCGAAAGGGTGCTGGCGATGGAGGCGGTATCGACCCGCGAGGCACCGAACCTCTCGGTGGTCGTGAACTGGCTGCAAGCCGGGGTCGGGCGATGATCGGCACGAGGCTTGCCCGCTGTCGGTTCGAGGGGAACTCGAGGAGACGAGATGAAAGATAGAGACCTGAAACAGGAGTGGATCGAGCTCTACGACAACTTCACCCATGGCACCACGAGCCGCCGCGTCTTCATGGAGAAGTTGGCCAGGGCGGCGGGTGGGGCGGCAGCTGCGGCGTCTCTGGTGCCGATCCTGCAGAACAACTACGCCGAGGCGGGGATCGTGCCGGAGGACGACGAGCGACTGGTGGCCGAGACGGTGACCTACGACGCCGGCGGGACGAGAATGATCGGTTACTTGGCCCATCCCAAAGGTGACGGTCCGTGGCCTGCTGTGGTGGTCATCCACGAGAATCGCGGCCTCAACCCCCACATCGAGGACGTCACGCGGCGGATGGCCCTCGAGGGCTTCCTGGCCTTCGCCCCCGACGCGCTGGCGCCGGTGGGCGGCACGCCGGCCGACGAGGACAAGGCCCGGGAGATGATTTACGAGCTGGACGCCGAGGCCACGGTCAAGCGGGTGGCGGCGGCGGTGCCGTTCCTCGCCGGGCACCCACTGAGTACGGGGAAGGTCGGCGCGGTGGGCTTCTGCTGGGGGGGCGGCATGGTCAACGAGCTGGCCGCCGCCGGGGTCGGGCTCGCGGCGGGCGTGCCGTACTACGGGCGACAGCTGCCGGCCGAGCGGGTGCCCGAGATCTCGGCGCCGCTGTGCCTGCAGTACGCAGGCCTCGACGAGCGCATCAACGCCGGCATCGCAGAGTTCGTGGCCGCTCTCGAGGCTCATGACAAGACCTTCGAGATTCACATCTACGAGGCCGTCAACCACGCCTTCAACAACGACGCCAATGCGGCGCGCTACGACCAGGCCGCGGCGGAGCTGGCGTGGAGCAGGACGGTCGAGTTCCTGCAGAAGCACCTGGGCTCATGACGATCGCTCCCGGCACGACCCTCGCGCACTACCGCATCACCGCGGCGCTCGGCGCCGGCGGGATGGGTGAGGTGTGGCGGGCGACCGATGAAAAGCTCGGTCGGGAGGTGGCGCTCAAGGTGCTGCCGGAGGCGTTCGCCCAGGACCCCGAGCGCATGGTCCGTTTCGAGCGCGAAGCCAGGGTG
>DATIVB010000724.1:0-3527 GCA_035466375.1 Chondromyces sp. | reverse complement strand
CTCCTCGGCCTCTTCGACCCGGAGGAGGCCGCGTGGTCGAGCTTCCCGAGCCTCTTCGCCCTGCCGGCGGCGGCCGACCGCTGGCGCACCCAGATGGCGGTCGCGCGTTTCATCGGCAACCTGGATGCCCAGCTCAGGCGCTCGGACGGCTCCCTGACCTGGGCCCGGGTGTCCTCGTGGGTGGTCGAGGACCCGTCGTCGGGGGTGCGCCACGTTCAGGGAATCGTCGAGGAGACGGGCGCCTTTCACGCGGCCCAGGACGAGCTGGCGGAGAAGGCGGCCTCCCTCGAGCGCTCGAACGACGAGCTCGAGCAGTTCGCCTACGTCGTTTCCCACGATCTGCAGCAGCCGCTGAGCGTGGTCTCGAGCTATCTCGAGCTGCTCGGAGACAGCTGCCGCGACAAGCTCTCGACGGAGGAGGAGTCCTACCTCGAGCGCGCCGCCCGCGGCACGGTGCGGGTGCAGGAGATGGTCGACGCGGTGCTCGACTACGCCCGGGTCGACTCGCGCGGCGGCGAGTTCAGCCCGGTCGACCTCGGGGGCGTGCTGGAGGAGGTCAAGCGCCGGCTGTGGAAGGAGATCGCCTGCGCCAAGGCGGAGATCACCGGCGATCCGCTGCCGACGGTCGAGGCCGACGCGTCGCAGATGGAGCAGCTGCTGCAAAACCTTCTCTCCAACGCCCTCAAGTTCGCGGGCGGCACGCCCGCGCGCGTCCACCTCTCGGCGGTCGAGGCCGAGGGGGAGTGGCGGATCTCGGTGCGCGATGAGGGTATCGGTATCGATCCCAAGGCCGCCGACCGGGTCTTCGTCATGTTCCAGCGCCTGCACACCGAGCGCGAGTTCCCTGGCACCGGGATCGGCCTCGCGATCTGCAAGCGGATCGTCGAGCGCCACGGTGGCCGGATCTGGTTCGAGTCCCAGCCGCTCCGCGGAACGACCTTCTTCTTCACCCTTCCCCACCGGTCGCCGGGGCGAGGGGCTGTGAAATCGGCGGCGAGCGGCTATCATCCGGAGGACGGGCCATGGTGAGAGACGTGGGTTTGACTGAAGCGGGGCGGGAGCCGGTCTGCCGGGTGCTACTGGTCGAGGACTGCCCCGACCACGCCGACCTGATCCGGGGCAAGCTGCAGCGCTCGCAGCGGATGCGCTCCGAGATCACCCACGTGGACCGCCTCGACAGCGGGCTCGACCGCCTCCGGGAGGAGAGCTTCGACGTCGTGCTGCTCGACTTCTCGCTCCCCGACAGCTTCGGCCTGGAGACCTTTCGCAAGGCGCACGCGGCGGCGCCGCGGACCCCGATCATCGTGCTCACCAGCCTCGATGACAACGAGCTCGCGGTGCAGGCGGTGCGCGAAGGAGCCCAGGACTACCTCATCAAGCGCGAGGCCGACACCCGGCTGCTCGTGCGCTCGATCCTCTACGCCATCGAGCGGCAGGTCGCCGAGGACAAGCTGCGCGACTCCGAGGAGCGCTACGCCCTCGCGGTGCGCGGCGCCAACGACGGGCTGTGGGACTGGGACCTGGTGGCCGACCGCGTGTTCTTCTCGCCGCGCTGGAAGGCGATGCTCGGCTTCGCCGGGGGCGATGTCGGCGACAGCCCGCGCGAGTGGCTGGACCGGATCCACCCCGACGACCGGCCGCCGTTCAGGCGCCATCTCGACGCCCACCTCGCGGGCGCGACCGACCATCTCGAGTTCGAGCACCGCATGCGCAACGCGGCCGGCGAGTACCTGTGGGTGCTGGCGCGCGGGGTGGCCGTACGGGACCCGAAGGGGACGGCCTACCGCATGGCCGGGTCGCAGACCGACATCACCGCCCGCAAGCGCGCCGAGCATCAGCTCCAGCACGACGCCCTCCACGACGGCCTCACCGGGCTCGCCAACCGGGTGCTGTTCATGGACCGGCTGGCCTGCGCGCTGGCCGATCTGCAACGGCGGGCCTCGCCCAACTTCGCGGTGCTCTTCTTCGACCTCGACCGTTTCAAGAACATCAACGACAGCCTCGGGCACACCGTCGGGGACAAGCTCCTGGTCGGCATCGCACGGCGCCTCGAGCACTTCCTCCGGCCCGGCGACACGGTGGCCAGGCTCGGCGGCGACGAATTCGCGATCCTGATCCACCGCGTCGACGACGCCAGCGGCGCCATCCACGTCGCCGACCGGATCCAGGAGATCCTGAGCATGAACTTCTCGATCGACGGCCACGACGTCCTCGTGACCGCCTCGATCGGGATCGCCCACAGCTCCACCGGCTACACCAACCCGGAGGAGATCCTGCGCGATGCCGACATCGCCATGTACCGTGCCAAGGCCGAGGGCAAGGCACGCTACGAGGTCTTCGACCGCGACATGCACCAGAGCGCGGTCTCGTTGCTCAAGATCGAGACCGAGCTCCGCCGCAGCGTCCAGCGCAGCGAGTTCGTGATGCACTACCAGCCCATCGTTTCGCTCGGCCACGGCGGCCGGATCGTCGGCTTCGAGGGCCTGGTGCGCTGGCAGCACCCGGAGCGGGGCCTGGTGAGCCCGGACCAGTTCATCGCCATTGCCGAGGAGACCGGGCTCATCGTCCCCCTCGGCTGGTGGGTGCTGCGCGAGTCGTGCCGGCAGACCCGCCGCTGGCAGCGGCAGTTTCCGTCGGACCCGCAGCTGTGGGTGAGCGTCAACATGTCCGGCAAGCTCTTCATGAAGGCCGACATGGTGGACGAGATGCTGGGCATTCTCGAGGAGACCGGCCTCGAGCCGCGCAACCTGCGCCTCGAGGTGACCGAGAACGTGGTCATGGACCACGCCGACGTCGCCGTCCGCAATTTGATGGAGCTGCGCGCCCTCGGCGTGCAGCTTTCGATCGACGACTTCGGCACCGGCTACTCGTCCTTGAGCTACCTGCAGCGCTTCCACTACGACTCGCTCAAGATCGACCGCTCCTTCGTCTCCAAGCTGGGAACCGCCGGCGACTCGCGGGCCATCGTGGAGACCATTCTCAACCTCGCCAACAGCCTCGGTATCGGGGTCGTGGCCGAGGGCATCGAGACCGCCGAGCAGGTCGACCGGCTGCGCCGCATGCAGTGCCCCCACGGCCAGGGCTACTGGTTCTCGCGACCCCTCACCGTGCCCGCCGCCGAGGAGCTCATGGCCTCCGCACCGAGCTGGTGACGTTCGAACGTTGGAACGTTAGAACGTTACACGTTAGAACGTTCCCACCCACCCTCCCGGTTCTCCGGGTGCGCGGTTGGAAACGTGGAACGTTCAAACGTCTCACGTTCCCACCCACCCGAAAGAAACGCAAAGGCGCGAAGACGCCAAGGCGCAAAGGTCTTTTCGAGCCTTACGTCGCTGCGCCTTGGCGACTCTGCGTTGACGGGGCGAGCGGACGGCAGCGTTCTAACCTTCTAACGTTCCAACGTTCTAACGTCTGCGATTCGGATCGGCAGGCGCCTCGGTCCCCAGTCGCCGGGCGGGCCTTCGAAACGGCCGGCGCAGGCGGTGCCGCACCTGAGGCAGCGGCCGCAATCGTCGAGCCTCCAGCGG
>DATIVB010000723.1:0-2837 GCA_035466375.1 Chondromyces sp. | reverse complement strand
TCGGCCTGGGCCCGCACGACCTCGGTGAACCAACGCGCCGAGACGGTGGTGCTCACCAGCGGATCGGAAACATAGGCCTCGGCGACCCCGGGCTGGCGGCTGAGGAGAGCCGGGTCGGCGACCTTGGAGAACATCAGCCGTTTGGCGAAGGTGGAGACGATGTTCGCCACCATCTGCAGCGCCGCCGGTGGTTTCGAGTCGGGGTGGATGCCGAGAAAGGGCGAGGAAACGATGATGCCCGCGAGGCCTTGAGGCTCCGCGAGGGCCTGGCGCAGCACCAGCAAGCCGCCCTGGGAGTGTCCGACCAGCGCCAGCGGCAGCCCGGGGCAGGTCGTGGCGGCCAGGTGCCGCACGGCCGCGACGTCCTCGTCGAACTCGCCGAAACGGTCGACGTGCACGCGCAGACCGGGGCTCTGCCCGTGGCCGCGGTAGTCCAGGGCCCAGCAATCGAAGCCGCGAGCGGCGAAGTGGTCGAGGACGTGCAGGTAACGGCCCGAGTGCTCGGCGAGGCCGTGCACGAAGAGCAGCGCCGCCTGCGCCGCGGCGCCCGCCGTCCGTCGCCGCCAGAAGAGGCGGGTGCCGTCGCCCGATGCGGTCCAACCGGTGGTCTCAGTCATGGCGGTCCGCCCGCACCCGCGCCACCGCTTCGCGCCAGCCGAGGTAGAGGCGCTCGCGGCGGGTGACGTTCATCTCCGGTACGAACCGCCGGTCCTCCTGCCACACCCCCTCGAGCTCCGACGCATCGCGCCACAGGCCGGCGCCGAGCCCTGCCAGGTAGGCGGCGCCGACGACAGTGGTCTCGACCAGCAGCGGCCGCACCACCGGCACGCCGAGAATGTCGGCCTGGAACTGCATGAGCACGTCGTTGGCGGCGCCGCCGCCGTCCGCCCGCAGCTCGCTCACCGGCTCGACGGCATCGCAGTTCATGGCATCGACGACGTCGCGGGTCTGGTAGGCGATGCTGTCGAGGGTGGCGCGGACGATGTGCTCGCGCCCGCTGCCGCGGGTCAGGCCGACGACCGCGCCGCGAGCATGCATGTCCCAGTAGGGGGCGCCGAGCCCGGCGAAGGCCGGCACCACGTACACCCCCTGGGTGTCGTCGACCCGTCGGCCCACACCCTCGGTCTCGGCGGCGCTGCCGATGAGCCCGAGCTCGTCGCGCAGCCACTGCACTGCGGCGCCGGCGATGAAGACCGAGCCCTCGAGCGCGTACGCCGGCCGGCCCTGCGCGTCGCAGCACACGGTGGTGAGCAGCCCGCAGCTCGAACGGCGCAGCTCGGAGCCCGTGTTGAGCACCACGAAGCAGCCGGTGCCGTAGGTGTTCTTGACCATGCCGGGGCGCCAGCAGCCCTGACCGAAGAGCGCCGCCTGCTGGTCGCCGGCGATGCCCGCGACCGGAACGCCGCCCGGGATCGGCCCGGCCGGGACGGTGGTGCCGAACACGCCCGAGCTCGACTTGACCTCGGGCATCATCGCCGGCGGCACGCCGAAGATCTGCAGCAGCTCCGGGTCCCAGGCGTGCGATCTGATGTCGTAGAGCAGGGTACGGGAGGCGTTGGTCGGTTCGGTGGCGTGCACCGTGCCGCCGGTGAGCCGGTACAGCAGCCAGCTGTCGACGGTGCCGAAGCAGAGCTCCCCGGCCTCGGCGCGCGGCCGCGCCTCGGGGTGGCGGTCGAGGATCCACTTCGCCTTGCTGCCCGAGAAGTAGGGATCGACGACGAGGCCGGTGCGGCGGCTGATGAGCGGTTCGAGGCCGTCGGCGCGGACCTGCTCGCAGATGTCGGCGGTCTGGCGGCTCTGCCAGACGACGGCCCGGTGCAGGGGCTCGCCGCTCGCGCGGTCCCAGATCAGCGTGGTCTCGCGCTGGTTGGTGATGCCGATGGCGGCGAGGGCCCCCGGGGGGAGCTTCGACTCCGCCAGCGCCGCGCCCATGACCCGGAGGCTGACCTGCCAGAGCTCTTCGGGCTCGTGCTCCACCCACCCCGGCTGCGGGTAGTGCTGGGTGAACTCCTCTCCGGCTCGTCCGAGCACGGAGCCGTCGCGGGCGAGCACCACCGAGGTGCAGCCAGTGGTTCCCTGGTCGATCGCCAACACCGCGTCGGGCATCGGGTACCTCCGCGCCACAGTGTAACCGCCGGCGCTGTGGATGCCCAATGGCGCCAGCCTCCGCGTCCGCGTCCGCGTCCGAGTCCGATTTCAGGTTCAGTGACAGCGGCAGATGGCAGCGGCAGCTGCAGGTTCAGTGGGCAGCGTCAGTTGCAGCGCCCGTGGCAGCGAGCAGGCATCTCGACCGCGGTATGGCCAAGCCGAGTCGATCACACCGATTGATTCGAGGAGTCTATCGAACCACAGAGGCACAGAGGTCACAGAGCTGCACGGAGGGTTTCTCGACCTATCGCAGGATCATTCAGAGGTTATCCCGTTGCGAGGTCATGATTTCTCTCTGTGGATGCTCTGTGTTCTCTGTGCCTCTGTGGTTCAGATGGTTGGGTGGATCGGGGCCGAATCTGCGGTGAGGACTCGTCAGAGCCAGACCGCTTGAACGTGGTGGCGGTCGCCCTCCATGTGCCGTTCGAGGGCCTCCACCGCCTGCCGCCACTCGTCGCGGCTGATGGGGCGGTCGAGGTCGGCGAGCTCCGGGGTGCGCGGCACGCGGTGGGCCGGACGGTACTGCGCGAGCAGTGACACCGCGACCTTTGGCGACAGCTCGGCAGCTATCCAGGTCAGGCCCTCCTCGATGCCGGCGAGCCCGGCCGGCAGCACCAGCATCCGCACCAGCAGCCCCCGGCGGAGCTCGCCCTCGGGCCCCAGCTCCCAGGCGTCGCCCACCTGCCGGT
>DATIVB010000722.1:0-9245 GCA_035466375.1 Chondromyces sp. | reverse complement strand
TCGAGCCTCGCCGTCACCGATCTCAGCAGCCGCCTCGACCTCGCGCAGCGCCAGATCGAGCGTCGGGTGCGCGAGATGGAGAGCATCTCGGAGTTCGGCCGCGCGGTCAGCAACGAGCGCGATCCGGCGGCCGTGCTCCGCCTGCTCATCACCACCACCATCCGCCTCCTGCAGGTCAAGGGGGCGTCGGTGCTCGTCCGCCACGACTCGGAAACGCTCCGCGAGGCGGTGCTGCACGGTTTCGAGACCGATCCGCTGATGCGCCACACCGAGCACGACGGCCACCCTCTCGCAATGGCGCTGCTCGATGCCCGGACCCCGTGTCTTCTCGCCCGCGGCCTGGACGACGACACCCAGGCGATGACCCTGATGGCGGTCGAGAACGCCGGCTTCACGTCGGCCGCGGCGGTGCCCCTTCTGACCCAGGACAAGACGGTGGGCCTGCTCGCTGCGTACGGCGACAGGGAACGCCGCGATCTCGACGAGGGAGACCTCCAGGCACTCACCGTTCTCGCCGCCACGGCCGCCATGGGCTACGCCAACGCCATCGCCTGGCGGCAGATGGAGGAGCTCAGCCAGGGCCTCGAGGCCCAGGTCGCGGAGCGGACGGCCGAGCTCCGCAACACGCTCGCGGAGTCGCGCCGCCTGGCGGCCGACGTGGCCGACAAGAAGGCCCTCCTCGAGAGCGCGTACCGCGACCTCGCGGCCCTCGACGAGGTCAAGAACCAGCTCATCAACCGCCTGTCGCTGGAGTTCCGCACGCCGGTCACATCGCTCTTCAGCGCCGCCAAGGTCCTCGGCCGCAGCGAGGCGGTGCCGCCCGACAAGGCCGCCCGGCTCGTCACCGTCATCCGCGACGAGGCGGAGAAGCTGCTCGAGATGATCGAAAGCGTCTTCCAGGCCTCGGTCCTCGGCAGCGGTGCCGGCCGGGTGCAGCCCAACCCGGCCCCGGCTCAGGAGCTCTTCCGAAGCGCGATCGCGCCGCTGCGCGACCTCGCCCGGCAGCGCGGCGTCAAGGTCCAGGTGATGGTTCCGAACGACCTCGAGACCGTCCTGTGCGAACCCGAGTCGATCGAGGCGGCCCTGCGGGCGGTCATCCGCAACGGTATCGAGTTCAACCACTCGGGCGGCGAGGTCCGGCTCGAGGTACGGCGGGTGTCCAGGGACGGCAGACCCTGGCTCCAGCTGCGGGTGATCGACACCGGGCCCGGCATCCCGGAGGCGGACCTGCCCGAGGTCTGCTCGCCCTTCTGGCAGGGCGACGACGCCGCCGCGGGCAAGCGCTACGGCATCGGTCTCGGACTCACGATCGCCAAGCGGGTGGTCGAGAACCACGGCGGCGAGCTCAGCATCACGAGCGCACAGGGTGAGGGCACGCGCGTCATCCTGTCCCTCCCCCAGTAGGCGGGGGCCCGGTTCACGGCGCGGACAGGATCTCCCGGCGGCAGCCGTCGCCCGCCTCTCGGGCGGCGTCCGTCGCCGCGTCGACTGCGGCCTCCGAGGCGATCTCGAGCACGCTGCCGGCTCCGTCCGGCAGGGTGGGCGGCCAGGCGCCGATCTCGGGGATCTGCGCGCGCCCGATGTGGAGGCAGGCTCCGAGCGGGGCCGGCCGCCCGGGGCCGAACACCTCGCGCAGGGCCGGCGGGAAGTCGGCGAGCCGCGCCAGCCGCGAGCCGACCCGGCGCGACAGGCGATCCAGCAGCGCCCGCCGGAGACGGTCGTGCGGCACCGGCAGGGTGGCCAGGACGTAGAGCACGAGGTCGGCCGGAACCGATGCCAGGTGGACCGCCAGGGTGGCGGTGCCGGGATCGACGCCGAAGTGCGGCGCGGCCGCGGCCGCGGTCCGCGACCACATCGTCACCACCCTGTGAATGAAGGAGTCGAGCTTGGCGACGTCGGGGCGGCGGAGAAACACCGCGCCGGCGAGGTCCGGCCACACCTGGTGGAGATTGGCCGAGCGCTCCAGCTCCCCCAGGGTCAGCGGCTCGGGGACGCCGGTTGCGCGCACCGAACGCGCGAACACCATCTGGTTCCAGGCCGCGTGCGGGAGGCCGAAGAGGCCGACCGGGTCACCGCCGGCCGCGGTGCGGCCGATCCCCGCGACCTGCAGCCTGGGCATGGGAACCAGGCCCGGGCTCGAGGCCAGCCACTGGGCGATGGCGCCGACGATGTCGTGGACCTGGTCGTGGAGGTTGCTGAGCTCGTCCCCGCTCACCGATTCGTCGGCGGTGACACCGATGCGGACGAGCTCCCAGAAGAGGCTCTCGAAAGCCTCCCCGGTCAACGGCAGCTCGTGCTCGAAGAGGTCCTGCTGCGGGAGCGCGTACTCGTCGGTGCGCCTCGCCGCCTCCATCAGCAGGCGGCTCGGCTGGACGTCGAGCCTGAGGCCGAGGACGTCGAGCACCGGATGGCGCGGGTCGAAGTCGAAGTGCACCTCGGGCGACACCAGGAGCCGGCTCGTGATCACCTCGGCGAGCTCGGTGAGGGCGCGATGCAGGTTCGTCCCGTCGATGGTCCCGTGGGCGATCAGCAAATCGGTGAACAGGGTGCGCCGGAGCATCGAAACAGCGAGCAGGCGCTGCAGCTCGGCCACGGGCGCCAGCTCGCGGGCGGCGATCCACGACGCGAGGCGCTCTTCCGCGATCGTCGACGAGACGTAGCAGACCCTCCCCGAGTTGAAATCCAACCGGCGTTCGCCGCGGCGGTCCTTGAGGGACAGGCGGCCGCTGATGCCTCCCATCTGAAACCACTGCAGGAGGTCTCCGAAGTGCAGTCGGTCGAGACTGCCGCTGATCATCCTCCCAGTATAACCAGGCGTGCGCTACCATCCGGCAATGCGGATCATGCTGCTGACCGCGCGCCCGGACCTGGCGATCAACCGTCGCTTCGCCGAGGCCGCCTCCGCTCTCGGCGTCGACCTCGAGACGGTCGACGTCGCCGCGCTCTGCGCCGCGCTCGGTGGCGGCGCGTGCCTGGCCGGCCCGCAGGCGCCGCGGACCCTGCCCGATGCGGTTCTCGCCCGGGTCGGCAACTGGCGGCCGGAGAGCGCCCTGGCGGTGCTCGAGGCGCTGGTCGGCCGCGGCGTCCGGACCCCCAACCCCCCCGCCGCCATCCGTTGCGGACGCGACCACTGGACGACGCTCGAGATCCTCGATCGCGCCGGGCTGCCGGTGCCCGAGACGATCGCCGGCTCGGACCCCGAGGTGCTGGCAGCGGCCGCGGTCGATCGCGTCGGGCTGCCGGTCGTGGTCAAGCAGCGGCGCTCGCGGATGGGGGTCGGGGTGATCCGCTGTACGGCCCGCGATCACCTCGAGGCCGTGCTCGACAGCCTGTGGCGGGTGGGCGACGAGCTCATCGTCCAGCGCTGGATCCCCGGCGGCGAAACCAGCCTCCGCCTGCTCGTCATCGCGGGCTCGGTCGTGGCGGCCATGCGGCTGCGTGCGACTGCGGGGGAGTGGCGCTCCAACGCCTCCCGCGGAGCCTCCGCCGAAACCCATCATCCGACGCCGTCGGAGACCTCGATCGCCACCGCCGCGGCTTCCGCCCTCGGCCTCCGGCACTGCGGAATCGACCTCCTCGAGAGCCCGGAGGGGCCGCTGGTGGTGGAGGTCAACCCGACGCCCGGGTTCCTGCGCCTGGAAGCGGCCACCGGCGTCGACGTGGCCCGCGCCCTGCTCGCCGACACCGTGCGGCTCGTCGAACCGACGAATCAGGAGTGACGGCGGCCGTTGCGGGGACGTGGTCGCCGTACGGGGCGCGAGCCGGCCGGATCAGGAGGTCAGCGCGTTGTTCGGATCAGGCCTCGGCGGCGTCGATCGGCGCGGCCGCCGGGCGTCCGGCGAGCTCGCGATCGATCATCAGCAGGCCGTGCGGGTTGGACTCCACCATCTTCACCTGGTGGTAGAGGGTATCGGCGGTCGCCTCTTCCTCCACCTGCTCGTTGACGAACCAGTGCAGCAGGACGGTGGTCGCGTGGTCGTTCTCCGAGTTGGAGAGGTCGACGAGCCGGTTGATCCGCTCGCTGATGTGCTGCTCGTGCTTGAGGACCGCCTCCACCGCAGCCGACGGGGAGGACCACTCGGACTGCGGGGCATCGAGGGCCAGCAGCTGGACCGTGGCGCCGCGCTCGTTGAGGTAGTCGAAGAGCTTCATGGCGTGCGCGAACTCCTCCTGGGCCTGGATCCGCATCCAGTGGGCGAACCCGTCGAGGTGCAGCTTGGTGAAGAATGCGGACACCGACAGGTAGAGGTAGAAGGAGAAGAACTCCGCGTGAATCTGCTCGTTGAGACCTTGCTCGACCTTGGCTTTCATGGATGGGTTCCTTTCGTTTGACGCGGCCGGAAACCGGGCCGCGCCGGACATCGACGTCAGTATAACGTGCCGCCGCCGCTCCGTATGCCAGCCTGTGACGGCTCGTGTGGCGCCTCAGTTGCGGCCGACAAGGGCGCGGGGCGCGATCCACGAGCGGATGTTGTTGAAGTCGGAGGGCTCTCCCCAGAGCACACCGGCCGCGCGGCCGTCCGCGAGCGGTCGCCCACCGACCCACAGCGCGGCGACCGCCAGCACGATCGTGACGACCAGAACGGCCGCGCCGCGCAGGGTCGGCGGCTGCATCCGGCACACCGACGGCGCCGGGTAGCGGAACCATGCCAGGACCAGGACCGCTGCGACCGGGACCGCGACAGCGGCCAGGCCGCGCCCCCGGGTCTCGCCGCCGAGGAGCGTGGCCAGGGCCGCCCAGGTCGTCGCCGGCAGCACGAGATGGACCGCCACCAGCGCCGCGCGCCGGAGGCGGCCGAGGTTCGGCGTGCGCCTGCGGGCGAGCTCGAGCAACCGGACGGCCGGCGCCAGCGCGACGGCGGCGGCGGCGAGCGGCGCGGCCCACACCGCGGCGGCGGGCAGCCGCTGCAGGGCGAGCCAGCGCACGAGGTGCCCGTCGTCGGCGTCGAGCAGCGGCAGCCAGGCCCCCGCCACCACCGCCGCCGCCCACGCCGCCTGCAGGACCATCAGCTCGACGGTCCAGGTTCGCGACCGCGGCCGCAACGCCATGAGGACCACCGCCGCCACCAACGGCAGCAGCCACGAGCCCCACCAGTAACCGAAGGCCCGGGGCAGCGACGCGAAGTTGAGGACCGGCTGGTTGACCAGGGCCCACACCTGGCGCTCGAGAGGCAGGCTGAGCCCGATCCAGGCGCAGCCGCCGAGGGCGGCACCCAGGCCCTGGCCCGCCGCGGCCAGAACCAGAGTTGACGGGAAGGCGGCGGCCGCCGCCAGCCACGACACGACGATCAACCTCGGCGCGCCCGGACCCGCTTCGGTGGACATCGGCCGGCATGCTACCATGCCCCCCGCTATGAAGTTGCAAGGCACGTGCCTGCAAGGTTTTCTCTGCCTGCTGGTGGTCGGAGGCTGGCTCGCGCCGCCGCTCCAGGCGCAGACCCTGCACCTCGAGCGCCTGGGCAACGGCACCGAGCTGGTGCTGATCGGGCAACCACTCGCCGATGCCACAACCGTGGTGTGGCCGGGCCTCGCGGCCGACGGCGGACGACCGCAGATGGTGGTCGGCGGCGCCTTGACCCTGATTGCGGACCTCGAAGCCGCGATGGACGGCCTGGCCGCGGCGCCGCCGGTGGTGGTCGCCGTGGGCGCGGCCCCGACGCTCGAGCTCCGCGGGGCCCTCGAACGCCTGGCGCCCGAAGGTCCGCCGTCGATGCCCTCGCGGTCGCCCCTGCGACTCGTCGACGAAGGCCGCATCGAACGCCGCCTGGGACCGCCCGGCTCCGACGTCGAAATCCGTCTCGAGGTCAACCTGCCGCCGTCGGCCGATGCGCTGCGGTCCCCGGTCGAAGTGCTGTGGGACATTCTTCCGGAAGCCCTGTCGACCGAGCTCGCCGGCCTGCGGACCCGGGTCGACGGCGGTATCGGGGTGCTCGAGGCGCGAGCCCGGGCGGCCGACGCTGAGATGAGCCTGCGCCGCCTGCGGCTCGGCCTCGCGGCGATCGCCGGCAACCCGAGCCTGCAGCCCGCCATGATCGAGGCCGCCGCCGAGCGCCTCGTGGTGCGACGGCGGGCGGCGCTCGAGCGTCACCCCGAGGCCGCGCTCGGAATCCTCGAGCTGTGGCTCGAGGGGGGTGCGGCCGCGGTGCGAGAGTTCCTCTTCGGCGGCGACGGGGTGACGGTCGCCCGAGTTCAGGAGGCGGCCCGGGCGTGGCTGCCGCAGCACCCGGGAGCCGCGGTCGTGGTTCTGCCCCCGCACGCCATCAACCCCCGCTTCGCGTCGCCGCCGAAGGTTCTGCAGCTCGAAAGCGGTCTCACGGCCGCGGTCCTGGAGCGGCCGGGCTCGCAGCTCGCCACCGCCTGCCTGCGGCCCGTGGTGGTGCCCGACCTCGACGACGATGCGGCGGCGGCCATCCTCACCAGGGTCGCCGCCGAGCTCCGCGGCCTCGCCGAGCGGCCGGGCTCGGTGGAGGTGCGGACGGCGCCGTCGCGTCTCGAGCTGGCGGCCTCTCCGGAGGCCTTCGCCGAGATGTTGGAGTCGCTCCGACGGGCCCTGGCTGCGGTCGCTGCCGACGAGCAGCCCGTGGCGCTCGAACCGGGGGGCGCCCGGCGGCGGGCGCTGCACCTGGTGGCCGGTCTGCTCGGGGTGGCCGACGGAGCCGTCCTGTCGCCGGCCAGCCTTCTGCGATGGGACAACCTCGCCCTCGGCCTGGTGGTCGAGGATGAGGAGACCGCGATCGAGGCGGTGCAGAAGTTCTGGGCCTTCGACGGCCCGCACGACGGCGCCTCCGTACGGATGCTGGCGCCGGTGCCACCCACCCGGGAGGCGGTCGCCGGCTCGTCCTCGACCGTGGTGGTGGCGCTCGACCTCGGCGAGGTGCCGGGCGAGGCCGACCGCCGGGTGGTGGCGGAAATCCTCGCGCGCCGTGGTGCGACCCTGTTCTCCGAGCACTCGTTCGAGGTGCTGCGCCCCTTCGTGCCGGGACGCCGGGTGCTGCTGGTCGTGGTGTCGGCCGCGGCTCCGGTCGAGGAGATCGAGCGGATGCTGCAGAAGGCCTGGCCCGAGCTGACCCGAGCGGCCACTGCGCAGGAGATCGAGGGGCTGCGCCGCGAGGTGGCGGCGGCGGACTCCGCCTTCTGGAGCGGCGCTTCGGGCCGCGCCCGCCGGTGCGCCGCGGTGGCCGTCGGCGAGGCGGGCTGGCGGCCGGCTGTCGAAATGGAGTTCGCGGTTCTCGCGCTGTCCGTGGAGCAGCTCGAGAGCGCCCTCGAAGGCCTCCGCGAGCTGGAGGCGATGCCGGTGACCGGTGCCGGCCTGCTGCCGATCGTCGAATCCGACGCGCGCTAGGACGGGGAGGCGCTGGTGATCGATCTCGATGTCGATGAGCAACTGAAGTACCTGACCAAGGGCTGCGTCGACGTGGTGCCCGAGGAGCAGCTGGCCGACAAGCTGCGGCGGGCGCAGGGCGGCGGCAGGAAGCTGCTGGTCAAGGTCGGGTTCGACCCTTCGGCGCCCGACCTCCACCTCGGTCACACGGTGGTGATCCGCAAGATGCGCCACTTCCAGCAGCTCGGGCACACGGTCGTCTTCCTGATCGGGGACTTCACCGGGCTCATCGGCGACCCGACCGGCAAGAAGAGCACCCGTCCGCAGCTCACGCCGGCCGAGATCGAGGCCAATGCCGCCACCTACAAGCGCCAGATCTTCAAGCTCCTCGACCCGCAGACCACCGTGATCGACTTCAACTCGCGGTGGCTCGGCGCGCTCAGCTCCGCCGACTGGATCCGCCTCGCGGCCAAGGTGACGGTGGCGCAGATGCTCGAGCGGGACGACTTCCGCACGCGCTACGAGTCGCAGCAGCCGATCGCGCTGCACGAGTTTCTCTACCCCCTGGCCCAGGGCTACGACTCGGTGGCACTCGAGGCCGATGTCGAGCTCGGCGGCACCGACCAGCTCTTCAATCTGTTGGTGGGGCGCCACCTGATGCGCGAGCACGGCCTCGAGCCGCAGGTCGTGATGACCCTGCCACTGCTCGAAGGCCTCGACGGCGTCGACAAGATGTCCAAGTCGCTCGGCAACTACGTCGCGGTCGAGGACCCGCCGGTCGAGATGTTCGGCAAGGTGATGTCGATCTCCGACGAGCTGATGTGGAAGTACTGGCTGCTGCTGAGCGACCGCACGGAGACCGAGATCACCGAGCTGCGCCGGGCGGTCGAGGCCGGCGCCCGCCACCCGATGGAGGTCAAGAAGGAGCTCGCCGAGCTGTTGGTGACGGAGTTCCACTCGGCTCAGGACGGGGCGGCGGCGCGCCTCGAGTTCGAGAGGGTGTTCGGCGGCGGCCAGCTGCCGCAGGACATTCCCGAGCTCGAGCTCGCGGCGGAGGGGGCGACGGCGCCGCTGGCCAGGGTCCTGGTCGAGGCCGGCCTGGCGGCGTCGAACTCGGAGGCGCGGCGCCTCATCCAGCAGGGAGGCGTCAAGGTCGAGGGCGAGCAGGTAACCGACATCAAGGCGGAGTTCGGGACCGATTCCGCTGCGGGAGTGCTGCTGCAGGTCGGCAAGCGCCGCATCGCCCGGGTCCGCTTCACGCGCGGTTGACCGCCGGGCGCAAAAAAACCCGCTCTGACGAGCGGGTTGCGGGTGGTCGACACGCCGGATCAGAAAAACGAGGTGTTCTGCTCGACCTTCTGGCCCTCCTCGCTCAGGCCCTGGATCTGGATCGAGATGAAGGTCGGCCGGAACTTGTGGTCCTGGCAGAGCCGCCGCAGCCGCTCATCGAGCTCGGCGTCCCAGAACTCGATGATCTTGCCGGTGGCGGTGCACACCATGTGGTGGTGGCCGCCGCCAGGCTCCATCTTCTCGTAGTAGTAGTGCTCGCGCCCGAGGCGGCTCTTGCGCACCAGCCCGCACTGCACCAGCAGGTCGAGGGTGCGGTAGACCGTGGCCCGCGACACCTTGCGCTGCTTGGCTTTCATGCGCGCCAGCAGATCGTCGGCGTCGAGATGCTCGTCGGTGGCGAAGATCTCGTCCAGCAGCGCGAGGCGCTCCTGCGTCACCTTGAGGTTGTTCTCGCGCAGATATTGGATGAAAAGCTTTTGTGCCCGCTGTGCCAGTTTGCTGCTCATAGCATTAATCCAGTCTCATTATCACCGTCTCAATCTAAGGTACTGTCGATGCGACGTTGTGTCAAGAGGAACCGGGGCGGATTTTTTTCGCCGCCGCGAAGAGCCCGCTGTCCGGGACGACGGGCGCG
>DATIVB010000721.1:0-9758 GCA_035466375.1 Chondromyces sp. | reverse complement strand
ACCTCCGACAGGGTCGGGTGGGCGTGGCAGGTGCGGGCGAGGTCTTCGGCCGACGCGCGGAACTCCATCGCGACTGCGGCCTCGGCGATGAGCTCCGAGACGCGGGGGCCCACCATGTGGACACCGAGGATCTCGTCGGTGGTCTGATCGGCGAGGATCTTGACCATGCCCTCGAGCTGGCCGAGGCCCTTGGCGCGGCCGTTGGGCCGGAACATGAAGCGGCCGGTGTTGAAGGCGATACCGGCCTCCTTGAGCTCGGCCTCGGTGCGGCCGACCATGGCGAGCTCGGGCTCGGTGTAGATCACGTTTGGGATCGTTCCGTAGTTGACGTGGCCGGGCTTGCCGGCCACGAGTTCGGCGACGGCGATGCCCTCGTCCTCGGCCTTGTGGGCCAGCATCGGCCCTCGGATGAGGTCGCCGATGGCGAAGATCCCGTCCACGCTGGTGTGGAAATGCTCGTCGACGGCGACCCGCCCCTTCTCGTCGAGGGCGACGCCCGCCTCCTCGAGGCCGCTGCCCTCCACGTTCGGGCGGCGGCCCACCGCCACCAGGACGCGGTCGCAGGTGATCTCTTCGGACTCGCCCTTGGTGTTCTCGACCGTCAGCTTGACGCTCTTCTTGAGCACCTTGCCCGCGGTGACCCTGGACTCGAGCCGGAACTCGAGCCCCTGCCCGGCGAGGGCGCGCTGCAGGGAGCCGGCGAGCTGCTTGTCGGCGAACGGGGCGATGCCGGGCAGCATCTCGATCACCGTGACCTCGGCGCCGAGCCGGCGCCACACGCTGCCGAGCTCCAGTCCCACCGCCCCGGCGCCGATCACCACCAGGTGCCCGGGAACCTCCTCGAGCTCGAGGGCCTCGGTGGAGGAGAGCACGCGCTCGCCGTCGAACGGCAGGAAGGGCAGCTCGATCGGCACCGAGCCCATGGCGAGGCAGATGCGGTCGGCCTCGACCGAGGTTTCGCCTTCGTCGCCGTGGACCATGACCTTGCCGGGGCCGGTGACGACGCCGCGCCCGTTCAAGACCGTGACCTTGTTCTTCTTCATCAGCATCGCGACGCCGCCGGTGAGCTCACTGACGATGCCTCGCTTGCGCTCCTGCATCTTTTCGAGGTCGAGGCCGAGGCCATCGATTGTGATGCCGTGCTCGGCGGCGTGGTCGCGGGCCGCGGCGAAGCGCTCCGACGACTCGAGCAGCGCCTTCGACGGGATGCAGCCGACGTTGAGGCAGGTTCCGCCGAGGGCGCTGTGCTTCTCCACCAGCGCGGTCTTGAGCCGGAGCTGGGCGGCGCGGATAGCGCACACGTAACCGCCCGGTCCCGAACCGATGACGACGAGGTCGAAGCGGTCCATCCCTACACCTCCAGCAGCATGCGTTCGGGGTTCTCGAGGCACTCCTTGATCCGCTTGAGGAAGGTGACCGCCTCGCGCCCGTCGATGATGCGGTGGTCGTAGGAGACGGCCAGGTACATCATCGGACGCACCACGATCTCGTCGTCCACGACCACCGGCCGCTTCTGGATCGAGTGCATGCCGAGGATCGCGCTGCCTGGAGGGTTGAGGATGGGGGTCGAGAGCAGCGATCCGAAGACGCCGCCGTTGGAGATGGTGAAGACCGCGCCGGTGAGGTCGGACAGCTCGAGGCGGCGCTCCTGGGCGCGGGTGGCGAGGTCGGCGATCGAGGCCTCGATCTCGGCCATCGACAGGCGGTCGGCGTCGCGTACCACCGGCACCACCAGGCCCTTGTCGGTGCTGACCGCGACCCCGATGTCGTAATAATGATTGTTGACGATCTCCCCGCCCTCGATGAAGGCGTTGACCTCGGGCACGGTCTTGAGGGCGTCCACCGCCGCCTTGACGAAGAAGGACATGAAGCCGAGGCCGATGCCATACCGCTTCTTGAAGTCCTCCTTGTGGGCGGCGCGCAAGGCCATGACGCGGCTCATGTCGGCCTCGTTGAAGGTGGTGAGGATGGCGGCGCTCTGCTGCACCTCCACCAGGCGCTCGGCGAGGCGCTGTCGCAGACGGGACATCGGGGCACGGGTCTGGCGCTCCCCGGGCGCCGCCGCTGGCGCGGGCGGCGCCGGCTTCGGAGGTTCGACGGTCGCCTCCTCCTCTTTCTCGGCGGGCGCGGACCGCTTCGCGGGCGGCTCGGCGCCCCCCTGTGCCCGGCGCTCCTCGAGGAAGCGGATGACGTCGCCCTTGAGGATCCTCCCGCCCTTGCCGGTGCCGTCGATCTGCGAAGGATCGACGCCGTGCTCGCGCACCATCCGTTGCACGGCCGGCGACAGACCGTCCAGTTCTTCCGGCGTTGACCGGCTCGGGGGCTCGGCCTCGGCTCCGGCTGCGGCCTGCTCTGATTCCTTCGCCGCGGCCGCGGGCTCGGCCCGCTCGGTGGGCTCGGCCGCGGTTTGGGCCTCCCCGGCAGCACTGGGGTCGATGGTCGCAACCACCTGGCCGACCTCGACGGTCTCGCCCGCGGGCACCAGGATCTTCAATCGACCGCCCTGCTCGGCGTTCACGTTCATCGTGATCTTGTCGGTCTCGAGCACCAGGAGCGGGTCCTCGGCGGCGACGACCGCACCGTCCGCCTGGGACCACTCCACGAGCACGCCTTCGGTGATCGACTCGCCGACCTCGGGGATCTTGACTTCGACTGCCATGGGTTCGCTCCTTGATCTGGCCGTTCGCCCTCAGGCGCCGCCGACGACGAGGGCCTCGCGCACCAGGGCCGCCTGTTCCTCTCGGTGGATCCGGGGCGACCCGGTGGCGGGGCTGGCGCTCGGCCCGCGGCCGACGTACCGGAGCTCGGCCTGCGGGAAGTGCTCCTGCAGGATCGGCATCATGTACGACCAGCCGCCCCGGTTGCGGGTCTCCTCCTGCACCCACAGCACCTCGCGGACGTCGCGGTAGGGCGCGACGACCTCCTCGAAGAGCTTGGTGTTGAAGGGGTAGAACTGCTCGACGCGAACGATCGCGACCTGCTCGGCCCCGGTCTCTTCGCGGCCGGCCTCGAGGTCGTAGTACACCTTGCCGGAGCACAGGACGAGGCGTTTCGGCGCGGTCGGCGACAGGGGGTCGCGGAGGAACTCGTGGAAGCGCCCGTCGATCAGCTCGTCGACCGGGGAGACGGCGGCCTTGTGGCGCAGCAGGCTCTTGGGCGCCATGACGATCAGGGGCCGGCGGTAGGCCCCCCTGATCTGGCGCCGGAGGGCGTGGAAGAACTGCGCCGGCGTGCTGAGGTTGCAGACCTGAATGTTGTTCTCGGCGCAGGCCGCGAGGTAGCGCTCGAGGTAGGCGCTGGAGTGCTCGGGCCCCTGGCCCTCGTAGCCGTGCGGCAGCAGCATCACGAGGCCGCTGACCCGCTGCCACTTGTCGAGCGCGGCGGTGATGAACTGGTCGATGATCACCTGCGCCCCGTTGGCGAAGTCGCCGAACTGCGCCTCCCAGATCACCAGCATGTCGGGCTCGACCAGCGAGTAGCCGTAGTCGAAGCCGAGGACCGCGGCCTCGGAGAGCATGCTGTTGTAGGCGCAGAAGCGCGCCTGGTCGGGGCTGATGTGCAGCAGCGGGATGTGGATCTCTCCGGTCTTGGTGTCAAACCAGGCGGCGTGGCGGTGTGAGAAGGTCCCGCGGATGCTGTCCTGGCCGGAGAGCCGCACCGGCGTCCCCTCGGACAGCAGGCTGCCGTAGGCGAGCAGCTCGGCGAGCGCCCAGTCGACGCTGCCGCGGCCTTCCACGGCCTCGCGCTGCGGCTTCAGGCGGCGGGCCACCTTGCGGTTGAGGTTGAAGCCCTCGGGCGCGGTGGTGAGGGCCTTGACGACTTCCATCAGGGTGGCGTGCGGCACCCCGGTGGCGGTGCAGTCGAAGCAGTAGGGGTTGTCGTAGCCGCGCCAGATGCCGTCGAAGGCGTGCCGGTCCTCCGCGACCTCGTCGGTTTCCTTGACGCTCTTGAACGCCGCGACGAGGCGCTCCTGGAGGGAGTTGGTGACGTTCTCGCTCTCGTCCAGGCTGATGACCTTCTCGGACTCCAGGCGCATCTGATAGAGGGCCCTGGTGGTCGGCCGGTTCTGGATCTTCTGGTACATCAGGGGCTGGGTGAAGGCGGGCTCGTCGCCCTCGTTGTGGCCGTGCTTGCGGTAGCACACCATGTCCACGACCACGTCGCGCCCGAACTGCTGCCTGAAGCGCAACGCGAGGTCGACCACGTGCACCACCGCCTCCGGGTCGTCGCCGTTGACGTGCAGGATCGGCGCTTCGATGAACTTCGCGATGTCGGTGGGGTAGCGGGTCGAGCGGCCCTCGCCGGGCAGAGTGGTAAAGCCGATCTGGTTGTTGATCACCAGGTGAACGGTGCCGCCGGTGCGGTAGCCCTTGAGCTGCGAGAGGTTGAGGGTCTCGGCCACGAGACCCTGGCCGGCGAAGGCGGCATCGCCGTGGAGCAGCAGCGGGATGACCGCGGTCCGCCGCTCGGTGTCGCCTCGGCGCCGCTGCTTGGCGCGGGTGCGCCCCTCGACCACCGGGTCGACGGCCTCGAGGTGGCTCGGGTTGGCGGTCAGGCTGAGGTGGATCGAGGGACCGGCGACCGTCTGGTAGTCGGAGCTGTAGCCACGGTGGTACTTGACGTCGCCGTCGCCGCCGTATGGGTCGGGGCGGACGTTGTCCTCGAACTCGTGGAAGATCATCGAGTACGGCTTGCGCAGGATGTTGGCGAGGACGTTGAGCCGGCCGCGGTGGGCCATGCCCATGACGACCTCTTCGGCGCCGGTCTCGGCGGCCGTCTCCAGGAACTGGTGGAGGGCGGGGATCAGGGACTCGGCGCCCTCGAGCGAGAACCGCTTCTGCCCCTGGTAGCGCCCGTGGGTGAAGCTCTCGAAGAGCTCGGCGTCGATCAGGTGCGCGAGGATGCGCTGCTTCTTCTCGCGGTCGACGGCGGGACGGTTGCGGACCGGCTCCATCTCCTGCTGCAGCCACCGCCGCATCGACATGTCCTGGATGTGGAGGTACTCGACGCCGACGGTGCGGCAGTAGGTGTCCGACAGGACCTCGAGAATCTCGCGCAGGCTCGCCTGGCGCGGGCCGCCGAGCTGCAGGTGGCCGGTGTCGAAGACCTGTTCGAGATTGACCTCGCCGAGCCCGAAGGCCTCGAGCTCGAGCAGGGGGTGGCTGTCCAGGTTGTCGCCGAGAGGGTCGAGCTCGGCGATGAGGTGGCCGACGTTGCGGTAGGCGAAGATCAGGCTCGCCACCTTCGACTGGTCGGCGACGCGCTCCGGGGCGACAACGCCGTCCGGCCGGTAGGCGAGGTCGAAGCCGGCGAAGAAGTACCGCCACTCCAGGCTCAGCGACGAGGGATCGGTGCGCCACTTCTCGTACATCTGCTCGACATAGTCCGCACTCGCAAGCACCGACAGATTTTCGGGCGTCGGCAGTGATGATGGATCTGTGGCCAAGTTCGCTTCCCCCCGGCGCCGCGAGCTGCCGTGCGGACGCCGTGCTGCACAACGTGGTACGGGATTATGGCATTTCCCCGGCGCCGACACTAAGACCGAGCGCTGGGATCGAGCCAAGTCGCCGGACGGGCGGCTGTTCGAGTAGAAGTCCAAACGTTGGAACGTTGGAACGTTCCACCCGCCCACGGTTGAACCACCAAGACACCGAGATCACCAAGAAATCCCTCGAGTTGGGTTCGAGGCTCGTACGTTGCCCGATTCCGTGGCGAGCTTGTGAGCCAAGGGCCACCTCGAAAACACCCTTGGTGACGTCTTGGTGTGCTTGGTGTCTTGGTGGTGCATCCCGTGGGTGGGGGAAAATCCGAAATTCGAAATCGGAAATCCGAAATGGGCGGGCGGGCGGCATTCCGAAATCCGAAATCGACGCGTTCACCCATGCCTTTCCGGATAGGCCGAACGTTGTAGTATGAGCCCATGCAATCTCTGCCCCAGGCCAAGGCGGAATTCCTCCGGGTGCTCGCGGCGCGCATCGTCCCCGAGACCGCGAACCTGGATGCGGCCGGCGCCGCCCGCTTCTTCGGCATCATCGACTCGGCGCTGATGGACCGCGAGCCCGGGGTGCGCCGACAGTTCGCGACCTTCCTCGGCGTGCTGCGTTGGGCGCCGCTGCTGCGCTACGGCCGGCCCCTCGAGAACCTGCCGCCCGGGCGCCAGGACGCCGTGCTGCGGTGGTTCGAGGACTGTCCGGTGAGCCTGCTGCGCAAGGGCTTCTGGGGGCTCAAGGCGATGGTCTTCATGGGCTACTACGGACAACCGAAGACCCACGCCGAAATCGGCTACGCGGTGTCCTTCGACGGCGGGGGACCGCTGCATGCGTGAGCGCGAGTACGACATCGTCATCATCGGCTCGGGCGCCGGCGGCGGTGCAGCCGCGAAGGAGCTCAGCCCACTGAGCGCCGAGGGCGTGCGCATTGCGGTCCTGGAGTGGGGCGCCAGGCTGCGCGAGGAGGAGTACACCGGCCGCGAGGTGGAGATGGCCTCCAGGCTCTACTTCGACTCCGGCGGCACCTTCACGAAGGACCGGGCGATGACCCTGGCCTACGGCCGCGCCTACGGCGGCTCGACGGTGATCTACACCGGAACCTCGCTGACCATGCCGGAGGACGTCGTCGAGCAGTGGGCGGTGCCCGGGCTCGACTTCGCCGATGTCCAGGCGCGGTCCCTCAAGTACCAGGCGGAGAACAACGTCCACCTGCTCTCCGACGACGCCATCAACGACAACAATCGCCTGTTCCTCGAGGGCTGCCGCGCCCTCGGCTACCACGTCGAGCAGTTTCCGCTCAACCTCGAGGGCTGCAGGGGCTCGAGCCTGTGCAACCTCGGCTGTCCCAACCGGGCCAAGCAGGGCACCCACCGCGTGCAGCTGCCGCAGGCGGAGGCGGCGGGCGTCGAGGTCATCACCAACTGCCGGGTGACGAGGATCGGCGAGCGGGAGTGCGAGGCGGTGGTGGCGGACCCCGGCTTCGGCGAGCCTTCGGCCTGGGAGCCGGGTGAGTACCGCGTCCGGGCGAAGGTGGTGGTCCTCGCCGCCGGCGGCGCCGTCAACTCGCCGGCGCTGCTGCTGCGCTCGGGCTTCGGCGAGAAGCTGCCGGCGCTCGGGCGCTACCTGACCCTGCACCCGGCGCTGATCCTGGTGGGCGAGCACGACCGCGAGATCACCAACTTCCGCGGCCACCCCAAGAGCTACTACTGCGACCAGTTCTGGAAGAGCGACGGCTTCCTGCTCGAGACCTGCTTCTACTTTCCCTTCGTCACCGCCAAGAACCTGATCGGCTTCGGCGCCGAGCACTCGGAGATGATGCGGGCCTTCCCGCGGCTGCAGATGATCCTGGTCCTGGCGCTCGACGCCGCCCTCCCGGACAACCGGGTCATGCTCGACCGGCATGGCGACCCGATCGTGGACTACACGATGACACACGAGGTCCTGGACACCCTCCACGCCTCGATGGTGGCGAGCGCACGGGTCTTCTTCGCCGCCGGAGCGCGTCGGATCCACGCGCCGGCGGGGGAGACTTTCTTCATCGACGCGGCGGACGCCGATCGCGTGGAGGAGCTCATCCCGCGCGCCAACGTCAAGCCCGGCAAGATCTCGGTCACCTCGGCGCACCTCATGGGCGGCTGCCGGATGGGCCGCGGCGCCGCCGACTCGGTGACCGACGGATGGGGGAGGGTGCACGGGGTGCCGTGGCTCTTCGTCGCCGACTCGAGCCTCTTCCCCCGCTGCTCCGAGGTCAACCCCTACTTGACCGTGATGGCCCTGGCCGACCGGGTGGCGGAGGGCATCCGAACCGACATCGGGGAGCTGCTGACATGAAGCGCCGAGCTGCACACGAGATCGTCCGCGCGCTCGAGGACGAGGGCGTCCGCTTCGCCTTCGGGATTCCGGGCACCCACAACATCGAGCTCTACGACGCCCTGGCCGCGGCGCAGGGGCTGGGGCCCGTTCTGGTCACCTCGGAGGTGGCCGGCGCATTCCTCGCCGACGGCTACGCGCGATCGTCGCACGAGATCGGAGTGCTCAACGTCGTACCCGGTGCCGGCGTCGCCTTCAGCCTGGCGGGGATCGCCGAAGCGTGGATGGACAACGTGCCGATGGTGGTGCTCGCCTCCGGCATCCGCACCGACACCGGCATGGCGTACCAGCTGCACGCCGTCGACCAGCTCGCCATGCTCCGCCCGGTGACCAAGGCGGCGCTTCGTGTGGAGCGTGCCGACGAGCTCTACCCGACGATCCGTCGCGCCTTCGCCATCGCACGGGCCGGCACGCCGGGCCCGGTGGCGGTGGAGCTGCCGGCGCAGCTCTTCCTCATGCGCCACGAGATCGGCGAGGTCCGCTACGAGCGGGAGCCGGCCCCCGCGGACGCGCCGGACCCCGGCCTCGTCGAACAAGCGGCGACCATGCTCGCCGGGGCCGAGGCGCCGGCGCTTTATCTGGGCAAGGGGGCCGCCGGTGCTGCCGACCTGCTGGTGCCCCTCGCCGAGCAGCTCGGGGCGCCGGTGACGGGTTCGTTCAGCGGCAAGGGCGTCTTCCCCGAGAGCCACCCGCTCTGGCTGTGGAACGGCTTCGGCCGCCAGGCGCCGCCCTTCGTGCAGAAGATCATGTCGGGCTGCGACTGCCTGCTCGCCATCGGCTGCCGTTTCGGCGAGGTGACGACTGCGGGCTACGGCATCGAGCCGCCCGGGGCTCTGATCCACGTGGACATCGATGCCGAGGTCTTCAATCGCAATTTTCCGGCCCGGCTCGCGATCCTCGCCGATGCGCGGAAGTTCCTCGAAGCACTCAGCCGGTTGATCGATGGTCAACGCCCGTGGACGAGCCTGGCCGAGAAAATTGCAGAAGGGCATGACGGCGTCCTCGGACGGTGGCAAAGACGGGCGAGCAAGGACCGGGTCAGCCCGCATGCGCTGTTCGCGGCGCTGCAGCGGCACTGCCGGCCGGATGCGATTTACGCCACCGACAGCGGCAACGGCACCTTCCTCGCGGTGGAGCACCTGCGCCTCGAGGCGCCCGGGCGCTTTCTCGCTCCGACGGATTTCTCGTGCATGGGCTACTCGGTGCCGGCGGCGATCGGCGCGTGCTTCGCCAATCCGGGGCGCGATGTGGTCGCCCTGCCCGGTGACGGCGCTTTCCTGATGACCGGCCTCGAGCTCGTCACCGCGGCGGCCAACCGGGCCGCGCCGCTGGTGTGTGTGCTGCGCGACGGAACCCTGTCGCAGATCGCGCAGTTCCAGAAGATGATGGTCAACCGGGTGACCGCCAGCGTGCTGCCCTCCTACGACCTCGAGGGCTTCGCCCGCACCACCGGCAGCCGGTACTACCGGGTGCTCACGGATGACGAGCTCGATGCGGTGCTGCCGGCTGCGCTCGCCAGCAGCCGCAGCGGAACGCCGGCGCTGGTGGAGGTGGCCATCGACTACTCGGAGTCGACCTACTTCACGAAGGGCGCGGTCAAGAACGTCTTCTCACGGCTGTCGTGGGGCGACAAGACCGCGAACATCCTGCGCGCGGTCGGACGGCGGATCTTCTGAAGCGCTCTTCAGCGCCGCTGAGGATGGGAGAAATCCGAAATCGAATAGTGTGCGTCTCGGGGATGTCCCGATGAGCGCCGCAGCCGGCTGTCCTAGCGGGGCCTGAAGCACGTCAGGTGGCCGTCGCTGTAGAAGACCTCGTAGCTTTCCGAGAGGAAGTCGCGCAGGCAGTCGGCGATCGAGAAGATGATCGGCGGGGTTTCCTCGGACTCGACCTCGCGGG
>DATIVB010000720.1:0-4079 GCA_035466375.1 Chondromyces sp. | reverse complement strand
GGCGGCCCCCGACTGCGCCGCCTCGAGCGCCGCCCGGATCTCGCCGGCGCTCTGGTAGCGAAGGTCGGGATCCTTGGCCAGGCAGCGGGCCACCACCGCGGCCACGGGCGGCGGCACCGCCGCCGGCAGCGCCGCCGGCTCGTCCTTGAGGATCGCCGCCACGACGTCGGTCCCGGTCGCGCCGCGAAACGGCCGCTCGCCGGTCAGCATCTCGTAGAGCACGACCCCGAAGGCGAAGACGTCCGCGCGCTGGTCGACCGGTCGCCCGCGCGCCTGCTCGGGCGCCATGTACGCCAGGGTCCCGAGCACGCCGCCGAGGGCGGTCGTCGCGTCCGCGGACCGGCTCACCGTCTCGGCCTCCGTCGAGGCCACGGCGGGCAACAGCTTGGCGAGGCCGAAGTCGAGGACCTTGACCGTCCCGCCCCGGGTCAGGAAGACGTTGCCCGGCTTGAGGTCGCGGTGGACGATGCCCTTGTCGTGGGCGGCCGCGAGCCCCTTCGCGATCTCGCCCGCGATCCGCAGCGCCTCGCCGTGCGCCAGGCTGCCGGACGCGAGCCGGTCCTGGAGCGACTCGCCCTGGAGCAGCTCCTCGACCAGGTAGGGAGCCCCGTCGTGGGTGCCGACGTCGTGGACGGCGAGGATGTTCGGATGGGAAAGGGCGGCCGTGGCCCGGGCCTCCCGCTCGAAGCGCCTGAGCCGATCAGGATCTTCGGCGAACTCCGACGGCAGCACCTTGATGGCGACCTCACGGCCGAGGCGGGTGTCCCGTGCCCGGTAGACCTCCCCCATCCCTCCCGCGCCGATGCGCGCGACGATCTCATAGCGACCGGGACGATCGCCGGGCTTCATGATCCCCGGGTACCTTGGGGCTGATTATATCCCGTGGATGCCCGATGGCGACCAAGCCGGTGTCGAAGCTGCGGCGGGTCCGCACCGCCGAAAGCCCCCGACGACGGCGAGCTGCCGTTCGATCGACATCGTTCGAAAGTTCGAACGTTCCACGTTGGAACGTTGCCCCCCACCCTGCCAAGGCAACGGCGCCAAGGCGCGGAGGTGAAAGCCCGAGAAGAACCTCGGCGTCTTTGTGTCATCGCCTTTTTGCGTTTCCTCCGGGCGAGGCGGGCGGAACGTTCTGACGTTCCAACGTTCCAACGTTCCAACGTTCTAACGTTCCAACGTTCCAACGTTCTAACGTTCAAACGATTTGCTACGGCTCTACCTGCTCCAGAAGCTCGAGGAAATCGTCGTACGGCATCGCCTGCCAACTCTCGGCCGACACCGCACCCTCGGCGCGCGAGATGAGCGACACCTTGTGCGCCGTCTCCACCGAGGGCGCGTCGTAGATGTCCATGAAGTCGTAGGGGCCGAGGATGGCGTAGTGGGCCACCCAGTCCACCTCGGGGCAGGCCGCCTGCACCTTCTTGAGCCACGCGCGGCCCATGGCGCGGCGGACCTCGGCGTCGCGCAGGCTCTCCGGGGCGAGTCGGGTCATGAGAACGAATCGCGGCATGGGGCACCTCCATCAGGGTGTGGTGCCATCCAAGATAATCCCTCGCGTCCGCAAACGCACGGCCCGGGACCCCGTCCGCGCCCGAGTCCGCGTCTGCGAGCTCGTCGTACAATCGACCCCACATGAAACGAACCCTGTTCGCGCTCCTGCTGCTCGCCCCGTTGCTGCCACCCTCGGTCTCCCATGCCGACGGTCCCACCACCATCGACGAGTTTCTCGAACCCGGCGGTCGCACCAGGGTCATCGCCCACCGCGGCTTCTCGGCAGCGGCGCCCGAGAACACCCTCGCCGCGGTGCGGGCCGCCATCGAGACCGGCGCCGACATGGTGGAGGTCGATGTCACCATGAGCGCCGACAGGCAGCTCGTCGTGATTCACGACGACACCCTCGACCGCACCACCGACGGCCGCGGTGCCGTCTCGGAGCTCACGCTCGCGGAGCTGCAGTGTCTCGACGCCGGCGCCTGGTTCGCGCCCCGGTTCGCCGGCGAGCGGCTGCCCACCCTGGAGGCGGTGCTCGCCGAGGCGGAGGGCCGGATCCTGCTCAACGTGGAGATCAAGTCGGAGGCCGTGGGGCGCGGCATCGTCGACAAGGTGGCCGCGGCCATCCGCGCGCACCGCATGACCGACGGGGTCATCGTCTCCTCGTTCGCTCCGGCGGCGATCGAGCAGATGGGCGACGCTGCGCCGGAGATCCGGACCGCCGTGCTCTTCAATCCGGAGCTTCACAGCGGCCGTGATCCGGTCGACATCGTGCGCGGACTCGGCGCGTCGGCCTTCAACATCAAACGCTCGCGGCTCACCCGGACGATGCTGCGGCGTTGCCGGGAGGCCGGCATCCCGGTGGCGGTCTACACGGTCAACTCGCCGCGGCGGCTGCGAAAGGTCGTCGGGAAAGGCGTCCACGCGGTGTTCACCGATCATCCGGAGAGACTGTTGGACGCGTCGGGGCGATTCCCGGCAGCGATGCCGGCAGTCTTGCCTTCGCCCCAGCTCGAACGTACCGTGCCGTAGGCGGAAGCTCGAAACACCTACGCGAGCGAGCGATCATGTGGCGGGCCGATGAGGATTCGGGAGCGGGCACGGGATCGGGATCGGGACCGGAAGCGGTACGATCGGCACGAGGAAAGCATGAGTCGACGCAGGACGAAGATCGTGTGCACCCTGGGACCGGCCACCGACTCGTCCGAGGGGATCCGGAACCTCCTCGAGGCGGGCATGGACGTGGTCCGGCTCAACTTCTCGCACGGCGAGCGCGAGACGCACCGCCGCACCATCCGCCGCATCCGTGAGGCGGCGGAGGAGTTCGGTCGGCAGACCGGCATTCTTCAGGACCTCGGGGGCCCCAAGATCCGCCTCGGCGAGCTCCCCGAGGAGGGCGTGGACCTGGTCACCGGGGAGAGGGTTGCCCTCGGCGTCGAGGGTCGGGCGCCGGACGGGGCGCTGCCGGTGGGCTACCCCCATCTGCTCGAGGACGTACGCCGCGGCGAGAGCATCCTCCTCGCCGACGGCCTCGTGGAGCTCGAGGTCGAGGAGGTCAAGGCCGACCGTCTCGTCTGCGCGGTGCTCAACGGCGGCACCGTCACCTCGCGCAAGGGCGTCAACCTGCCGCACGCCGAGCTGCGGGTGGCGGCCTTCACCGACAAGGACCGCGAGGACCTCGAGGTCGGGCTCGAGGAAGGGGTCGACTTCGTCGCCCTGTCCTTCGTGCGCCACGAGCGCGACCTCGCTCCCGTGCGCGAGCGCCTCGACCGCCTCGAGCTGCCGCCGATGCTGATCGCCAAGATCGAGAAGCCGCAGGCGGTGGAACGGCTGGAGCCGATCCTCGGGGCGGTGGACGGCGTCATGGTGGCGCGCGGCGACCTCGGAGTGGAGATGCCGCCGGAGCGGGTGCCGATGGTGCAGAAGACCATCATCGCCGCCGCCCGCCGGGCCGGCCGGCCGGTGATCACCGCCACCCAGATGCTGCGGTCCATGGTGGACAGCCCGCGGCCGCTGCGCGCCGAGGCCTCGGACGTGGCCAACGCGGTGCTCGACGGCACCGACGCGGTCATGCTCTCGGAGGAAACGGCCATCGGGAGGTTCCCGGGTGAGGCGGTGCGGGTCCTCGACCGCGTCGCCCGCGAGGCCGAGCCGGCGCTCGACCACCGGCACATGCTGGTCGACTCGGAGTCGTCGTGGGTGCCCGAGCTCACCGGCGCCATCAGCCGGGCCGCCTGCGAGCTCGCGGCCTCCATCGGCGCCGCCGCCATCGTCACCACCACCGCGTCCGGGGCGACCGCGCGGCTGGTGGCGCGGCTGCGGCCGCGCTCGCCCGTGCTCGCCATGACCACATCGCAGCCCGCGGCCCGCCAGCTCGCGCTGTCGTGGGGCGTGACCCCGGCGGTCGCCGCGCTCGGCACCGACGGCGAGGCGATCACTGCCGCCGTGCGCCGACAGCTCGAGATCCACGGCCTCGGCGCCGCCGGCGACCGCGTCGTCATCACCGCCGGCCTGCCGCTCGGCGGATCGGGGACGACGAACCTGATCCGGGTGCTGGAGTTGGAGTAGAGGCGGAACTTCGGATTTCG
>DATIVB010000719.1:0-3729 GCA_035466375.1 Chondromyces sp. | reverse complement strand
AGCGCGAGGATCTCGCGGAAGAGCTCGGGCTCGGCCGCCGCCACGGTGCGCAGCGCCTCGAGGTAGCTCGTGCCGGCGGTCTTGAGGTGGACCAGCGGGCCGCGGCCCGGGCCGCCTGCGGCAAGCCGCGCCGCGATCGGGTAGATGCTGAACTTGTCGGAGCCCGAGTGCAGGCTGAGCTTGTACGGCCCGAGGGTCCGTGCCACCTGCGCGTGGCGCGCGAACTCGGCCGCGAAGGCCTCGAGGTCGCCGATGTAGTCGACACCCTTTTCGAACTCGCCGACAAAGCGCGGCGCGAGGCTGACCCAGCGCACGCCGAGGCGGCCGAGCTCACTCGCGATGAAGACGTGCTCGGCGACCGAGGTCGGGCTCGCGGTCTCGTCGACCGAGACCTCGAGCTCGAACCGGCTCGACCCCATGCGCTCCACGATGGCGCGGTACATGGCGGCGGTGTGAGCCACGGCACGACCGTACTTGGCGGCCGCCCGCCACAGGTCCCGGCGTTCGAACAGGAACGGTCCGCCGTTGAGCGGAATCGGCCGTCCGAGGTAGCGCGCCTCGAGGTCCGTCAGCCTGTCCTCGAGAGCTCCCCACGGCAGGGCGAGAACCTTGGCCTCGATGCCGCCCGCGCGCGCGACGTGGGCTTCATCGTCCACGTGCCCGCCGGGATCGATCGTGAAGAAGGTGTAGCCGGCGGCGGCAAAGGCCTCGACGTCGTCCGCCGTCTTGAGGTGGTCGGCGTCGGCGCCCCAGGGTGCGCGCCAGCCCTCGGCAAAGAGGCCCCACAGGGCGTCGTCCAGCACCTGCTGCGGCGTGCGGCCGGTGCGGGCGTTCTCCCGCACCGACTGCTGGGCGAAGATCGGGGCGATCGGCCCGGCCTCCCCGCCGACGGCGCGCACGGCGCGCACGTGACCCGGAGTCGCGAGCCCCAGCTGGTCGCCGAAGCCCGCGGAGGTCTTGAGCCCCAGCGGCGAGGGCCGCAGCCACGGCAGGCGGCCCCGCAGCGCCTCCGCGTTGGCGGCGCTCAGCGGGCACATCAGCAGGCCGCTCGACTCGTGCGGTTCGCCGCTGAAACCTCCGCCGTCGCCGCCGACGGCGAGCACGTTGTCGCCGCCGGTGGTCCGCGCGAGGAGGAAGGTCGAGCCCGCCTCGCGCACGATCGAGTGCTCTTCGATTCCGAGGCCCGAGGCCTCGAGACGTTCGAGCTCGCGTGCGGTCGTGGTCCGGGCTGCCATTCAGAGGGCCCTCAGGTGGTCGACGGCCCGCTGCGCCGCGGTGTCGGCGTCCGGCAGCGGCATGAACTCCCCGGACACGAAGCCGCCGTAGCCGGTGCCCGCCAGGGACGCCAGGATGCCCGCGAAGTCGAGGTGGCCGGCGCCCGGGTACCAGCGGTTGGAGTCCGCGACGTGGAAGTGGAAGATACGGTCGCCGCAGGTACTGATGCTGCCGCCGATGTCCGGCTCCTCGATGTTCATGTGGACGGTGTCGAGCAGCAGGCCGAAGTTGTCGGCGCCGACCTGCTCCACCAACTCGAGCCCCTCGGCGACGGTGTGGACGAGATCGGTCTCGTAACGGTTCATGGGCTCGAGCGCGAAGCGGACCCCGGTGCCGGCCGCCGCCTCCGCACAGCGGCCGATGGCCTCCACCAGGTAGGCCATCGACTGCTCGTGGGTCTGCCCGGCGGGGGTGATGCCCCTGATGAGGCCGAGGATGACCAGGGCGCCGAGGCGCCCGGCGAGCGGGATGTGGCTGCAGATGCGCGCGATGGCCGCCTCCCGCACCGACGGGTCGTCGCTGGTGAAGGACAGGGCTTCCTCGCCCCAGGCCTGGCCGGTGCCGATGGCCGGCACCGTCAGGCCGTGCGCCGCCAGGACCCGCTCGAGCTCGCCGGCGTCGACCAGAGCCGGATCGCGGATCGCGAGCTCGACGCCGTCGTAGCCCCAGGACGCGATCTTGGCGACGTTCGCCTCGAAGTCGCCCTTGAACGCCACCGCCTGGAAGGCGGCGGCGTGGGTCGAGAGCACGACGCTCAGCTTCATGCTCAGTACTGGCCGATCTGCGGCAGCTGGTAGACCGGCTTCCAGCCCTCGCTCAGAGGCTCGCGCAGGTAGGGCTCCATCTCCGCCGCGGTGCGCAGCGTGACCTCTTCCACCGGCGGCACGGTACCCGCGGGGAAGACCTCGAGGATCTGGTCGTTGAGCAGGGTCAGGTACTTGAGGATGGCCGCCACCGGGCGCTTGGCCTTCTCGGCCGTGCCGTGGGTCGCCTTGCCGACCACGCCCTCCGGGGTGGCGGCGATCTCGATGGCGAAGTGGCCCTCGCCCTCGGACCAGCGGCTGGGGCGGCTGAAGGGGTCCACCGACTTGTCGAAGTGCCCGTCGGGCAGATAGCCCTTGCCCTCGGTGTCGACCGCGTACTTCATGTCCACCATTTCGGGGTGGAGCAGCAAGCCCAGCGAGGTCTCCGACTCGTCGGCGTGCACGAAGTTGGTGTCCATCCTTCCGCCCTTGGGCTCGGTGCGGAAGAACTCGCGCACCGCGCGGTGCCAGTCGATGACGCGGAAGATCCCGGGCAGCTGGTAGCGCTTCTGGAACTGCTGGATGGCCGACTCGAGCATCCACAGGTGGCCGTGGTTGTTGATCAGCACCTGCTTGCGGAAGCCGTCGTTCCACAGCCCCAGCATGACGTCCATCAGGAGCTCGCGGGCCACGTTTTCGCGCACGATGACGGTGCCCGGCATCCCGAGGTGGTGGTAGGGGTGCGAGCCGTAGTTGAGCGGCGGCAGCGCGAGGTTGCAGGCTGCGCCGCGCTTGGCGGTAAATCGGCGCAGCCCCTCGAGGATCTGGCTCACGTACAGGGTGTCCGAGGCCGAGGGCAGGTGCCGGCCGTGCAGCTCGGTGCAGCCGATGGGAATGAAGACGATGTCGTTTTTCCTGCGGTTGGCCTCGACCTGGTGGCGCACCGTGGTCTGGATGTAGGAACCGGGCGTGCCCCACTCGCAGGGCGAGGGGATGCCGTAGTCGGCGAGGATGGCGTCGATCTCCTGATCGCTCGCGTCCCACACCTCCTTCTTGCAGCGTCCGACGGTGTTGTCCTCGAAGAAGAGGTCCGGCTGGTCGGTGGCCAGCAGGCCCGGGTTTTCAGGTGATGCACTCATAATTGGACTCCTTTGCTTCAGCTCTCGCTGTTCGAAGCTCGTGCCCCGGCCTCGACGGCCGGAGGGGGTTGATGGTATGGCGGCGCGACCACCTCGACCGGTGCGCCGGCCGCGAGCGAGCGGCGCGCGGCCAACGCGACCGCCAGCGTCGCCCGGGCGTCAGAAACCGGGACCGGCAGCTCGGCGCGGCCGGCGAGGCAGTCGACGAAGGCCTGCAGCATGGTCACGAAGGCGTCCCCCATCCGGTCGGGGGTCGTCTGCACCGTGTCGTGGTGCACGCCGTAGCGGTCCAGCAGGCGGACCGGGGTCCGCCGCAGCCTTCCGATCTGGACCGCGCCCTCCTCACCGATGACCTCGCCTCGCAGGTCGTGCCCGTAGCGGGTGGTGCGGCTGGCGCACAGCGCCCCGAGGGCGCCGCCCGAGAACCGCGCGTTGACCACGACGTTGTCGACGTCGCCGACCGACTCGACGGCCGCGTCGACCAGGGCGCCGCCCTCGGCGTGGACGCGGACGATCTCGTCCTCCATCAGCCAGCGGCCGAGGTAGATGTCGTGGTACATCGAGTCGACGAT
>DATIVB010000718.1:0-3048 GCA_035466375.1 Chondromyces sp. | reverse complement strand
CCGCGCGGCCGCGAGATCGGCGTCGAGCCCGTCAACCGCTGGACGAAGCCTTCGATCGTGGTCATGAACGAGGGCAACTACTCCGACGCCCACTGCTTCCCCGCCGCCTACACCGCGCTCGGTATCGGCGCGACGGTGGGCATGCAGGTCCCCGGCACCTGCACCTCCGTGTGGTGGGAGACGCTGCAGGACCGCAGCCTCCGCTTCGGCATCCCGATGGTGGGCTACCTCGACAACGAGGGCGATTTGCTGGAGAACAAGCACCTCGACCCCGACCACCCCATCGACAACGACCCGGCGCTGGAGGCCGCGGGACGCGACCAGCAGCTGGAGAAGGCGGTGGAGGTCCTGCTCGCCGAGATCGACGCCTGAGCCCCGCCCCACTGCACCCTGAACGCGCGGCCCCGAACCGGGGCCGCGTATTTTCTTGATCGGGCACGATAGAATTGTCCGACATGAAGCGGATACCGCCCACGAGCGCCGACGCCCCCGCCCTGCACCGCAGCGCCGCCCCGAACGACGGGCCAAAGGTCCACAGCGCACCGTGAGCCCACCGCTTTCCCGGATGACGCCCGACGACGCCGAGCGGATCGCCCGCGAGCGCTGGGGTCTCGAGACCAGGGCCCAGGCCCTGGCTGGCGAGATCGACCGCAACTTCGTGCTCGTCACCGCCGGCGGCGAGCGCCGGGTTCTGAAGGTGTCCCCCGTCAACGGCGGCGCCGAGGCCATCGAGTGCCAGGTCAAGGCGCTCGCCTTCCTGGCCGACACGCCGGTCGCGGGGCTGGTGCCGCGGGTGCTCTGCGACCGCAGCGGCGCCGACCTCGTGTCCCTCGAGCTCGGCGGCGCGCCGTGCCGGGCCCGTCTGGTCTCGTACCTCGACGGCACCCCGCTGGTGAACCTCAACGACCGGCCGCCCCAGTTCCTCGAGGGCGTCGGCCGGGCCATCGCGCGCCTCGACCTCGCCCTGCGCGGCTTCGACCATCCCGGCGCACACCGCAACTTCATCTGGGACATCGAGCACAGCGGCCGGCACGCGAGCGCGCTCGGGCACATCGAGGAGGCGTCGCGGCGGACGTTGGTGGAACGCCGGCTCGAGAGATTCGCGCGCGACGTCACGCCGCGGCTGGCGTCACTCGAGCGCAGCGTCATCCACAACGACGCCAACGACCACAACCTGCTGGTGTCGAGCGACGCCGGCGGCCGCCCCACCCTGGCCGGCCTGATCGACTTCGGCGACATCTTCCACACCGTCACCGTCGCCGAGCTCGCCGTCACCTGCGCCTACCTCATGCTCGACCGCGAGGAGCCGCTCGCCGACGCGGCCCGGGTCGTCGCCGGCTACCACGCGGTGCGGCCGCTGTCGTCCGGCGAGCAGACGCTCCTCTTCGACCTCGTGATCGCCCGCCTCTGCGCCTCGGTCCTGATCGCCGCCCGTCGCAGGGTCGACGAGCCCGAGAACGAGTACCTGCAGATCTCGGTGCAGCCGGTGTGGCGCCTGCTCGAGAGGCTGTCCAAGCTCGACCCCGAGCTGGCGCGGCGCAAGCTCGAGGACGCCTGCGCGCCGGCCACCGCGCCGACCCGCTCGCCGGACGAGATCGTCGCCGTGCGCCGGCGCCACCTCGGCCGCAACCTCAGCGTCGCCTACTCGGAGCCGCTCAAGATCGTCCGCGGGCGCGGGCAGTACCTCTACGACGCGGGCGGCCGCCGCTACCTCGACCTCGTCAACAACGTCTGCCACGTCGGGCACTGCCACCCGAGGGTGGTCGAGGCGGCGCAACGGCAGATGGCCGAGCTCAACACCAACACCCGCTACCTGCACGACAACCTCGCCGAGTATGCCCTGCGCCTCACTGCGACCCTGCCCGAGCCGCTGGCCGTCTGCTACTTCGTGTGCTCCGGGACCGAGGCCAACGACCTCGCGCTGCGGCTCGCCCGCGCCCACACCGGATCGAAGGAGCTGATCGTCCTCGACCACGCCTACCACGGCCACTCGCCCTCGCTGGTGGAGATCTCGCCCTACAAGTGCGAGGGGCCGGGCGGCGAGGGCCTCGCACCGCACGCCCACAAGGTGCCCATGCCCGATCCCTACCGCGGGCCGCACCTGGGCCCCTTCGCGGGGCTGCGTTACGCCGACGAGGTGCGCGCGGCCATCGCCGGGATCGAGGCATCGGGAGTGCGGCTCGGCGCCTTCATGGCCGAGTCGCTGATCGGCTGCGGCGGCCAGGTCGTGCCCGCCGAAGGCTTTCTCGCCGCCGCCGCCGACCTCGTCCGCGCCGCCGGCGGCGTCGTGATCGCCGACGAGGTCCAGGTCGGCTTCGGCCGCGTGGGCACGCACTTCTGGGCGTTCGAGTCGCAGGGCGTGGTGCCCGACATCGTCACTCTCGGCAAGCCCATCGGCAATGGCCACCCGATGGCTGCCGTCGTCACGACACCCGAGATCGCCGCTTCCTTCAACACCGGGATGGAATTCTTCAGCACCTTCGGCGGCAACCCCGTCTCCTGTGCGGTGGGTCTCGCCGTCCTCGAGGTGATGGAGCGGGAGGGGCTGCAGCAGCACGCGCTCGAGATGGGCGGGCGCCTGCTCGCGGGGCTGCGCGAGCTGGCCGCCCGCCACCCCCTGATCGGCGACGTGCGCGGCCTCGGGCTCTTCCTCGGGGTCGAGCTGGTGCGCGACCGCGAAACCCTGGAGCCCGCCGCCACCGAGGCCGCCGTGGTCGTCGACGAGATGAAGTGGCGCGGCTTCCTGCTCTCCACCGACGGGCCGCACCACAACGTGCTCAAGATCAAACCGCCGATGGTCCTGCAGCCGCACGACGTCGACGCCACCGTGTCGGCTCTCGACGCGGTGCTGGGCCGGGTCGACGGCAGCCACCGCTGAGGGGCGAAAACGAGGGGCCGAAGCCCCACGTGAATATCATTCACCACAGTCGATACGAACCGGGCGCCGCGGCCCGCGCTCGAGGCCCCGGCGTGACGGAGCACACGGGGAACCGGCGAATCCCCCGAGCTGCGTCAGCTCCCGAGGTCGACCGACGTGCCGATGCCCCG
>DATIVB010000717.1:0-2499 GCA_035466375.1 Chondromyces sp. | reverse complement strand
AAACGTTCCAACGTTCAACGTTCTAACGTTCAAACGATCGTGCTCCTCGCAGCCAGCACACGGCGTAGGGCGCCAGCTCGAGCTCGATGACGCCCCGGCTCGCGTCCACCGCGGCGCCGGTGACGAGGTCGTTGACGAGCTCCTCTGCGAGCCCGACATCGGCGGCATCGAGCGCGACCGCCACCTCCTCGCCGCTGACGTTGATCAGGCACAGCACCCTCGATCCGTCGTCGGGCGCGGTGCGCGCGACCGCGAGAAGGCGGCGGTCGAGGGCGAGCACCTCCTGCGCGGCATTGGGGTGAAACGCCGGCTCGGCGGTCCGCACCCGCAGCAGGTGGACGTAGGCGCGGGCGATGCGGGAGGGCATCGACGCCTGATCGCCCGTAATCTCGGCCAGACGTTCGATGTCGATCCCGGTGCGGTTGATGGCGCGCCGGCTGTTCTCCCGGATCACCGCCTCGACGTCGTTGCGGTGGCCGATCATGCTCGGCAGGTAGATCCCGGGCACGCCGCGCAGCACCAGGGCCACCGCGCGCGAGGCGATGAAGCGTCTGAGCTGCAGGTCGACACCCTCCCCCGCCCCCTCGCGGTTGAGGGCCGAGAACCAGGTGATGTTGAGCTCGTAAGGGACCTCCGACCCGTCGCTTTCGGTCTTCGTCGAGATGAAGCCGCCGTGCTCTTCGACCCGCCGGCACAGGGCATCGATCTGCGCATCCGACAGAATGCCGCGCGCGCCCATGACGCCGATCCCGTCGTGCGAGTCGAGGAAGTTGAAGAATGCAGTGGTCGCCGACGGCGGCTCGAGCTCCGCCGCCCACTCGGAGAGCAGGCTCGCGTCGGCGTTGTGGAAGGCGTGCAGCACCAGCGGCGGCAGGGCGAAGTTGTAGACCATCTGCGCCTCGTCGCTGCCGTCGCCGAAGTAGGTGATGTTGTCCTCATGGGGCACGTTGGTCTCGGTGACCAGGCCCACGTGCGGGGCGACTGCATCAAGCACGTCTCGCATGAGCTTGACCACCTCGTGGGTCTGGCGGAGGTGGGCACCGGAGGTCCCCGGCTCGTCCCACAGGTACGTGACGGCGTCGATCCGCAGCAGGTCGGCACCGTGCCGCACGTAGAACAGCATGATCTCGATGATCTTCAGCAGGACCTTCGGGTTGTTGAAGTTGAGGTCGATCTGGTCTGCGGAGAAGGTCGTCCACACCCAGCGCGGCCCGTTGATGGTCATGAAATGCGTCAGCACCGGGGTCGTCCGCGGCCGCAAAATCATTTTGATCTGCTCGTCGGTGAGAGCCTCGCGGGTGGAGAACACCGTGAAGAAGTTTTCGAACTCCGAGTTGCCGGCGAGGAACTGCTGAAACCAGTAGCTCTTCGACGACACGTGGTTGAAGACCCCGTCGAACATCAGCTTGAAGTCGTCCTCGAGCTCGGCCACGTCGTCCCAGCTGCCGAGCGCGGGGTCGACCTCCTCGAACGAGATCACCGAGAACCCACGGTCCGAGGAGGACGGGAAGAACGGCAGGATGTGGACCGTGGTGATCAGGCCGCTGAACAGTCGCTCCGCGCAGTCGGCCAGGGTCTTCAGCGGCGAGCGGTCGTGCGACAGGATGAGATCGCCGTAGGTGATCAGCACCACGTCCTTCTCGCTGAAGCGCTCGCACGGGTCGAACGCGTTCTCCGCCTCCACGATGTCCTCGGTCGCGTGCGCCTGGTGCACCTTGAGCAGGCGGTCCAGCTCGCGCCACAAAGGTTCCACGTCGACGTCGTACAGACCGGCCAGCCGGTCGCGCATCCGGTCCGCCAGCTTTCCCGGAACCTCGAGCAGCGGTCCCTCGAAGTCCGGTTCGAGCCGGTACTTCATGCCCTGGAAAAGAGTGTCGGCGCGCGCCATGCGTCCTCTCCGTCATGTCTGTTTCGGCTTGCACGAGTGTAGCAGCGCGATCGAGCGGACTCTGACGGCCCCGCTCGTCGTTTGAACGTTGGAACGTCGGAACGTTACGGACGCCCGCCCGGATCGGTGGTCAGTTTTGAGTTTTGAGTTTTGAGTTTTGAGTTCCCGCCCACCCTCCCAAGCGAGATCCAATTGGTGGTGCGGGCATCTCGCCCGCGCGGATACGGCCGGACTGACGACGTGCGGGCGGGACGCCTGCACCACAATCACGACGATCACAATCCATCCGAGTTGATCGTTGTGGGGCACGCGTCCCGCGTGCCGGGTGGGCGGGCGGCATTCCTCATTCCTCATTCCTCATTCCTAATTCTTCATTGCTAATCAGGTTGGGCGGGCGGGCGGACGGCTGCTCCCTGCCCCGGGCGGCCGAGCGGGAACTCAAAACTCAAAACTCAAAACTGAACTCGTGTATATTCTCCCCCGCCCCGTCCGGGCCACCAACCCCCGTGGAGGAACCATGACCGAACGCACTCTGACCATCATCAAGCCCGACGCCGTCGCCAACGGCAACGCCGGCAAGATCATCGCCCACCTCGAGAACGAGGGCTTCC
>DATIVB010000716.1:0-5334 GCA_035466375.1 Chondromyces sp. | reverse complement strand
CTCGTCGAGATGGAGATCGACCCGGTTCTCCCCGCCCTCCCAGACGCTGACCTCGAGCAGGGTGCCGCCGAGTGCGGCGCACTGCGGGGTGAGGTGCGCGGCGAGAACTTCGGCGAGGCGTTCGGCGGTGGGGGAGGGGCGGCCGATCTCGGGGTGGTGGTTGAGGTCGGCGCCCTCGAGGGGCGCGACGGCGGCCGCGAGCAGGGCGTGGACGTCGTGGAAGTCGAGGGCGTAGCCGTCGGGGTTGAGAGCCTCGGCGCCGACCCGAATCGCCACCTGCCAGTGGTGGCTGTGCGGGGCTTCCGGCGCCCCCCGGTAGCTGGTGAGCGCGTGGCTGGCTTCGAAGGCCGCCCGGGAGTGGAGGACCCAGCGGCTCACGAAACGGCCGCCTTCGCCGGCGGGGTTGGTTGCTTGGCGGCCGCGGGACGCGGCCTGAGCACGAGCCCTTCGCGGACCGCCCGCTGCGCGGCTGCCTGGCGCTCGTCGAGGCCGAGCCCGATGAGGAGCTTCTTCAGCGACGGCGTCGGGCCGGCCTCCTGGCGCGCGTTGAGCTCGAGCCGGAGGGCGCCGTCGTCGAGCAGCTGCCAGCTGCGAACCGCTTCACCGAGCTCGGGATCGAGTCCATCCGGGGATGGCGGCCAGCCGCCGCCTCCCGGCGGGGACGCCACCAGGTAGCGCACGCCGTCCACCAACCGCCCGAGCGAGGGCGCGCCGGGCAGGAGCGCCTGCGCGTCGGTGATCCGCACGCCGTCCGGCAGCAGGCCGTTGACCCGTTGCAGGTGGGCGCCGGTGATGGGCGCCGTGCAGTCCACGTCGAAGACCTCCGCCGCCCCCTCGAGGCCGACCGCCAGGGCGGGACCCATGGAGAGCCGGATGTGGGGGTTGAAGCCCTCGGTGTAGTGCACCGGCAGCTCGGCCGCGCGCAGCACGCGCTCGAGCGCATCCATGATCTGGCGGTGGGAGAGCCAGCGGGCATCGCCTCGTTTTTCGAAGGTGAAGCGGTAGCGGCGCTGCACCGGCGGCTGGGCCCGCTGCCGGACGGGCGGCGGGAGCCGCGGTTCGGGGCGCAGCCGGTAGGCGGCCGCCTCGGGCCGGCCCTCCGGTGCCAGGGGTTCGCCGAGCACCGGCAGGGAGCTCGGCGCAAGCTTGGTGTCGGCGCCGTCACCCGGGATTCCGCAGTGATAGCACCGGCCCCACTTGCAGTCCTCGGTGGCCACCTCACGCTGCGCGCGGCGCCACTCGGCCTTGAGGTAGCCCTTGCGGACGCCGGCGTCGATCAGGTCCCACGGCAGAATGGCCGTGAGCTCGCGCCCGCCGAGCTCGCGTGCGAGGTCGAGGCCGCAGTCGTCGATGGCGCGGCGCCAGGCCCCGAGGTCGAGATGGTCGGACCAGCCGTCGAAGACCGAGCCCAGCTCGTGGGCGCGCTCGATGACCGTCGACAGCCCGCGGTCGCCGCGCGACAGCAGCGACTCGAGCGCGGATTCCTCGGGCTGCGACCAGTTCAGCTGGGCGCCGCGGATGCGCTTGAAACGCTGCTTGAGGAAGGCGATGCGGCGGTGGAGCTCGTCGACGCCGGCAAAGGGCTGCCACTGGAACGGCGTCCACGCCTTGGGCACGAAGCAGCCTACCGAAACCTTCACCTGCACCTTGCGGCCACCGGTGACCCGGCGGCCCGCGGCGGTGAGGTCCTCGGCCAGCCGCGCCAGCTCCTCGAGGTCGTCGTCGGTCTCGGTGGGGAGGCCGATCATGGCGTAGACCTTGATCAGGTGCCAGCCGCGGGAGAAGGCGGCCTCGGCGGCGCGCACCATGTCGGCGTTGGTGAAGGTCTTGTTGATGACCCGCCGCAGACGGTCCGACCCGGTCTCGGGGGCGAATGTGAAGCCCGACTTGCGGACCCGCGACACCGCCTCGGCGAGGCCGACCGAGAAGGCGTCGGCGCGCAACGAGGGCAGGCTGACCGAGACCCGGCGCTCCTGCAGCTGCTCGGCGAGGCTGTAGACCAGGGGCTCGACCTGCGAGTAGTCGGCGGTCGAGAGGCTCAAGAGCCCCACCTCCTCGAAGCCGGTTTCCGCGACCTGGCGCTCGATCCGCTCCGCCACAACCGCGGGGTCGTGCTCGCGCACCGGACGGTACCAGTAGCCGGCCTGGCAGAAGCGGCAGCCCTGGGTGCAGCCGCGCATGATCTCCATCCCGAGGCGGTCCTGGATGACGTCGGCGAAGGGGACGATCACCGATTCCGGCTGGTCGGCCGGGTCGAGCTCGTCGACCCACACCCGGGTGACGGGCAGCGGCGCGCCCTCGTGCAGTGCCTGCCAGCTCGCCTCCCCGGCGCCGTCCGCCGGGCGCCAGCGGTAGAGGGTGGGCACGTAGACGCCGGGGATGCGGGCCAACCGCTCGAGGACTCCGGCGCGCGGAAGGCGCGCGGCGCGGGCGTCGCGGACGCCGTCCAAGATCGCGTCGAGCGCCGCCTCGCCGTCGCCGATGAGGATCGCATCGAAGAAGTCCGCCACCGGCTCCGGGTTGGCGGTGCAGGGGCCGCCGCCGAGGACGATCGGCTCGTCGTCGCGGCGCGCCGCCGCGCGCCGGCCGATGCCGGCCAGATCGAGGAGGTAGGGGATGTTGATGTAGTTGAGCTCGGACTGCAGCGAGATGCCGACGATGTCGAAGGCGGCGACGGCGCGGTAGCTCTCGAGGGTGTAGAGGGGCACTTCGGCCTCGCGCAGCGCGGCGGCCATGTCCGGCATCGGCGCGAAGGTGCGCTCGGCGAGGGCGTCCGGCCGCCGGTTGACGAGGTGGTAGAGGATCCGGGTGCCCTGGTGCGACATCCCGATCTCGTAAGCGTCGGGGAAGGCCAGAGCGACGCGCACCCGCACCGACTCCCATGGCTTGCGCACCAGATTGCGCTCCAGGCCGAGATACCTGGTCGGCTTCTGGACGCCCGCCAGGATGTCGTCGAGCGCCTCGCGGATGGCCTCCGGCCCGAGCTCATTCATGAAAGCGAACCTCCACAATCACTCAAGTGATGGAATGTATACGAGTTCTCAATAATTTCCAAACCGGCGACCCGCCCGTCCCCTCTTTTTTCTGCTCGGTCCGCGTCGCGGCGAGGATCGAGCAGAAAAAAATTTGAGATCGATTCTTGTTGTACACTACTGCGCCATGAAGGTCGTTTTCTTCGCCACCCCGGAATTTGCGGTGCCGACGCTGGAGCTTCTGGTGGCGAGCCGGCACGAGGTCGTCCTGGTCGTGTCGCGGCCCGACAAGCCGGTGGGCCGCCACCAGGTCCTGACCCCGCCGCCGGTGGTGGAGGCGGCGCGGGGCCTCGGCCTCGAGGTGGTGCAGCCCAAGAGCCTCAAGGGGGACGACGCCGCCCAGGCCCTGACCGACTCGGCCGCCGACGTGGCGGTGGTGGTGGCCTACGGCAAGCTCATTCCCGCCGAGCTCCTCGCGATCCCGCGCCACGGTTTCGTCAACCTCCACCCCAGCCTGCTGCCCCGCCACCGCGGGCCGTCGCCCATCCAGTGGGCGCTGGTGTGCGGCGACCGCGCCACCGGCGTCACCACCATGCAGCTCGACGAGGGGATGGACACCGGCCCGATCCTGCTCCAGGAGCGGGTCCCGATCGACGATCGGGAGACCGCCGAGATGTTGGCGCCGAGGCTCGCCGCGATCGGCGCCGATCTCGTCGTTCGGACCCTCGACGGGTTGGAGCAGGGGACGATCACGCCGCGCCCGCAGCCCGAGGACGGCGTCAACACGACCCCGATGCTGCGGCGCAACTTCGCCAAGGTGGACTGGTCGATGCCGGCGCGCCAGCTGGTCAACCGGCTGCGCGGTTTCACGCCGTGGCCGGGGCTCTTCACGAGCTTCCGCGGCGGCCGGCTGAAGATCTTCGGGCTCGAGGAGGTCAAGCCGGCGCCGAGCGGCGACGAGGAGCCGGGCACCGTGTTGGCCGCCGACGACACCGGCATCGTGATTCGTTGCGGGCGCACCACCGCAGCCCGCCTGACCGAGCTCCAGCGCGAGGGTCGGCGGCGGATGCCGGTCGACGCGTTTCTGATCGGAGAGCGGGTGACCAGGGGTGAAACTTTCGGCTGAACGGCTGGCCGCGGCGCGCCTCCTGATGCGCGTCGAGGAGGGAGCCTTCGCCTCGCGGCTGCTGGCCGGCACGACCGCGCCGGCCACGCGGGTGCGGGTTCTCGAGACCCTGCGCTGGCTGCGGGCCCTCGACGCCGTCCTGCAACCCCTGTGCCGCCGCCCGCTGTCCGAGCTCGACGCCGGGGTGCGCGCCGTCCTGCGCCTCGGGCTCGTGGAGATCGTGCGCCTCGGGCTGCCGCCGGCGCTTGCCACCGACAGCGCCGTGAGGCTCGTCAAGCGGCTCGGCCTGAGCTCGGCCTCGGGGATGGTGAATGCCGTCCTGCGCAAGGCCGCCGCCGGTTGGCAGGAGCGGCTCGCGGTGGCGTCCGTGGATGTCCGGTTCGCCCACCCGTGGTGGCTCTTCAGCCGATGGGCGGAGCGCTTCGGTACTTCGGCCGCCGAAGCCGCCATGGCGTCTGCCCAGGAACCGGCGGTGACCTGGGTCTGGTTTCTCGACGACAGCGCGCGGCAGGCGCTGCTCGACGAGGAGACCTCTCTGGCCCCCCACCCGTGGTGTCCGGGGGCCTGGTCGGCGCCGGGCGATGTCGGGCGCCTGGTAGCCTACGTGCTCGACGGTGCGGCCTACGCCCAGGACCCGAGCTCACAGCTCGTCGCACACCTCGCGTACTCGATCGGCGGCGGCGGGCGCCTGCTCGATTCGTGTGCGGCGCCAGGCGGCAAGGCCGCCCTGGCGGTCTCGCTCGGCAGCTGGCAGCGGACGGTGGCTGCGGACCGTTCGCTCAGCCGCCTGCGGCTGATGCGGCCGCTGCTGGCGGCGGTTGGGGGCGCGCCCGCGATCGCGGCCGACGTCCGCCGGCCGCCGTTCCGGGAGGCGGAGTGGGACCTCGTGCTGCTGGACGCGCCGTGCTCCGGCACCGGCACCTTCCGCCGCCATCCCGAGCTCAAGTGGCGCCTGCGGCAGGCTTCGATCCTCGAGCTCGCCGCCGCGCAGCGCGCGATGTTGGCCCGGGCCCTGGAGCTCGTGGCGCCGGGCGGGGTCCTGCTGTATGCGACGTGCTCGGTGGAGGCCGAGGAGAACGAGGGCGTGGTGGGCGAGCTGCCGAAGGGCTTTGCCGTCGAAAGCCTCGAGTCGGCGCTGCCGCCCGGCGTGCCGTGGATCGCGACCGACGCCGGCGGCATTCGCATTCTCCCCAACCCGCTCGGCGACGGCTTCACCATCCACGCCATCCGCCGCCG
>DATIVB010000715.1:0-3379 GCA_035466375.1 Chondromyces sp. | reverse complement strand
TCGACCTCGAGCACCTCGCGGGCTGTACGTCGGTCGACCGGCCCTCCCGACTCGCGGTCTTCGGGCCCGGCACCCGCGGCCCCGGCGTCGAGGCGGCGCTCGCCGCGCACGGGCTCACCCTCGGCCACTTCCCGCAGTCCTTCGAGCTCGCCACCGTCGGCGGCGGGGTGGCGACGCGCTCGTCGGGCCAGGAGTCGCTCGGCTACGGCCGTATCGAGGACATGGTGGCCGGGCTCGAGCTGGTCGCCCCGGCCGGGCGCCTGTCGCTACGTGCCCGGCCGTCGTCCGCGACGGGCCCCGACCTCCGGCAGCTGGTGATGGGCTCCGAGGGCCGGCTCGGCGTCATCACCGAGATCACCCTGCGGGTGCGCCCGCGGCCGGCGGCCACCGAGGTCGCGGGCGCGCTGCTGCCCGACCCGGAGCGCGGGCTCGAGGCGGTGCGCGGGCTCGTGCAGGGCGGCGTGCCGCTGACGATGGTCCGCCTCTCCGATCCCGCCGAGACCGAGGTCGCGATGGCGGTGGGTCTCGGCCGCAGCCGCCTGTCGTGGCTGCTCGACCGGTACCTCGCGTTGCGCGGCGTCGGCGCCGGCTCGTGCCTGCTGCTGGTCGGGGCCGCGGGCGACCGCGACCGGGTCGCGGACGCACTCGCCGATGCCGCCGAGCTCGTGGCCGCCCACCGCGGCGTCTCCCTCGGCCGCCGCCCCGGCCGCCACTGGCTGCGCGATCGCTTCCGCCACCCCTACCTGCGCGAGTCCCTGCTCGATCTCGGCTACGCCACCGACACCCTGGAGACCGCCGCCACCTGGTCCGAAGTCGCCGCGCTGCGGGCGACGATCGGCTCCGCGATCGAGCCGGCGCTCGAGGGCGACGGCGAGCGGGTGACGGCGCTGTGCCACCTCTCCCACTCCTACCGCGACGGCGCCTCGCTCTACTTCACCTTCTTCTTCCGGTGTGCCCCGGACCCCGAGGCCACCATCGCGCGCTGGGCGCGGATCAAGCGCGCGGCCAACGACGCGCTGGCGGCGGCCGGCGCGACCCTGAGCCACCACCACGGCGTCGGCCAGTTCCACGCGCCCTGGCTCGCCTCCGAGATCGGCGCCGACGGCGTCGGGCTCCTCGAGGGCGCCGCGCGCAGGCTCGACCCGCGGGGCATCCTCAACCCGCACGTGCTGCTCGACCCCGACGACCGCCTGGAGCTTTGAGATGTTCCACCCGCAGTGGCGCGCTGCCTCGCTGGCCACCCTCCACGAGACGTTCGACCTGGCGGTGGTGGGCGGCGGCATCACCGGCTGCGGGGTGGCCCTCGACGCCGCGCAGCGCGGGCTGCGGGTGCTGCTGGTGGACAAGGGCGACATCGCCTCCGGCACCTCGTCGCGCTCGTCGAAGCTGATCCACGGCGGCCTGCGCTACCTCAAGCAGATGCAGTTCCGCATCACCCGCCTCGCCTGCCGCGAGCGCGACCGCATGCTCGCCCTCGACCCGCACCTGGTGCACCCGGTGCGCTTCCTCTACCCCGCTTCCGAGGGCGACCGCACCCCGGGCTGGCAGGTCGACCTGGGGCTGTGGATGTACGACCGTCTGACCGCGCGGCCCGAGAAGCACACCCAGCTCCGCGCCGACGAGTTGGCGGAGCTCGCGCCCGACCTCCCCACCGAGGGCCTCGACCGGGTCCTCGCCTACACCGACGCCATGGCCGACGACGCCCGCCTGACCCTGGCGGTGGCCGCCACCGCCCACGCCTATGGGGCGGCGGTCCTCAGCCGCTGCGAAGCCGAGGACGCAGTGCGCGACGCCCGCGGACGCGCCGCCGGGCTGGTGCTGCGCGACCTCGAGTCGGGGGCCGTGCACCGGGTGGCGTCGCGGCTGGTTGTCAACGCGAGTGGGGTGTGGACCGATGCGGTGCGCGAGCGCCTCGGCCTCGAGGGGCGGAGGGTGCGCCCCTCGCGCGGCATCCACCTCATCCTGCCGGCCGCCGCGCTGCCGATTTCGGTCGCGGTCTCGCTGCCGTCGCCCGACGACGGGCGGCCCGTGTTCTTCGTCCCCCACCCCGAGGGCGTGCTCCTCGGCACCACCGACCACTTCGACGACGGCCCCCTCGACGACCCGCGGCCGACCGCGGGCGAGGTCGAGTACCTGCTGCGTGCCGCGCAGGTCGCCTTCCCGGGCCGCGCCCTCGGACGCTGCCACGTCCGCGGGGCCTTCGCGGGCCTGCGGCCGATCCTCGACATCCACGCCGACGACCCGTCGGAGGCGAGCCGCGAGGAGGACATCTGGGAGGAAGACGGCGTGCTCACCGTCTCCGGCGGCAAGCTGACGACCTGGCGCTCGACCGCCGAGGAGGCGGTGGATGCCGTCCTCGAGCGCCTGCCCGAGCCCGTCGCGCGCCACGCCGGCCGCTGCCTCACCAAGGGCACGCCGCTCGCCGGACTGGCGCCGCGCGACCTCGGGACCCGGCTGCAGGCGGCGCGCGGCCTCGCCCCACCCGTCGCCGACGCCATGGCGCGGCGGCTCGGCGCCGCCGCCTGGTCCGCGGTCGAGCTCGCCCGCGGCCGCTCCGACCTCCGGCCCCTCCGCCCCGGCCTCGACCTGTGCGCGGCCGAGGTCGCGGCCCACTGCCGCTGGGGCGCGGTCCTCCACCTCGAGGACCTCCTGCTGCGCAGGGTTCGGCTCGGCATGTGGGAGCCGGACACCGCGGCCGCGGTGGTCAATGCCCTGCGCCCCATCCTGCGCCGCGAGCTCGGCTGGAGCTACAAGGACTGGCAGAGGGAGCGGGAGCAGTACGCGATCGCGCTCGAGGGGTGGACGATGGGAGGAATTCGGAATTAGGAATTCGGAATTCGGAATGCCGCCCACCCGGCCATTTCGGATTTCGGATTTCGGATTTCGGATTTCCGCCCGCCCCCCCGGGTCATTTTTGCGTTATGAGTTCTGTGGTTGCGCCCTCCACCGATTCAGGATTTCGGTCGCTGCCCTCTGACCCTGCCGCTGCCGCTGCCATCTGCCGCTGTCACTGCACCTGACGGCTGCAATGTCCGTACCCCCAAGCTCATGCTGTTCCGGATGAGCCGAGCAATTCTGCTTTGAACGTTCAATGTCTCCAAACCCCCGGCCCGCGGTTTGATACGGTGGGCAGGACAGGAAGGACGTGCGATGGCTGATCAGAGCTCCCCTCGGTGTTGGTGGACCCCGATCGCCGGGCGTCCGCTGCGGGTCGTGTCTCTGCTGCTGACCGTGTGGGTTGTGGTCTCGCCCTGGGCACACGGACAGGAGACGAAGCTGGTGGTGGTGCCCGCGGTCGCCTACGGCCTGCCGGGCTTCGACGACAACCTGTGGACCTCGGAGATCTACCTCAGCAACCCCACGTCGTCGCGCCTGGACG
>DATIVB010000714.1:0-6597 GCA_035466375.1 Chondromyces sp. | reverse complement strand
CCGTCGCGCACCGCCGTGGAGATCAGGGAGTACTCGTCCGTCGGAAGCGCCAGCTGGCGGACCCGCTGGCTCGGCGGGGGGTCTCCGTCGGGCAGGCCGAACTGGGCCAGCCCGAGGGCGCTGTGGTCGCGGACCAGGAAGATCACGCCCCGTGAGAGGGACGCGGCCGCGACCACGAAGATGTCGCGGATGGTCTCGGCGGTGAGGGCCGGTCCGGCCACCTCGGCCATGAGCTCGGCGAGGGTCGTCGGCTCGGCGGGCTCCTCGGCCTCTGCTTCCGTTCTGGCTCGTGCAGCCTCTTCTGTCCGGGAGGTCTCGTCGAGCTCCCGAGCCGCGTCCAGCGCGACGCTCCGCGTGTCGAGGGGGGACCCGGCGATGAAGTCCCGGGCATCGACCTCGACGTCCCCCTCCTCCTCGATCTCGAGATTGCGGAACCTGAAGTATCCGGTCTTCCACTCGAAGATCTCGCGTACCACCTGGCTGACCTGGTGGGCGAGGACCCGCTCGACATCCTCCTGCCGCATGGCTCCGAGCTCGACCAGGATCTCCCCGAGCCGCTTGTCCTCGTGCGACCGGTACTGCAGCTGCACGGCCTGCTCGAGCTGCCTGCTGCTCACGATCTGCAGGGTGAGCGCGATGCTGCCGAAGGTCTCCCGGATCGTGCTCGAGGCGGCGTAGATGATCTTCCCGCCCCGGAAGACGATCATCCCTTCCTGGGTGCCGGTGGTGACGTTCAGCTTGCCGGTCTTCTCGGAGTCCGAGAGGATCATCAGGATCTCTCCCGGAGGGATGTCTTCCAGCTTTCCGACCAGGGCCACCTCGAGCTCTCCTCTCTCCTCAGGGTGCCGAGTATCTCATTTCTGTGTTGAAGTATGAGCCGCGGGCCCCGATTCATGGCAGGCCTTTGCCGGAGGGCCTCCGGCAGTCACGATCTACGGGTCGGAGCGGATCGCTCTGGTCTGGTGACGCTCCGATCAGCGGCTACGACGGGCGGCGGCAATCTCTTTCAGCCCCGGCGAGCCAGCTCAGCCAGCAGCTCGCGGTAGAGGGAGTAGAGCTGGAAGGAAGTGTTCCGTCGGGGGCGGTCGTCGAGGCAGGGGAGGTAGCGGCCGCTCTCGAGGAGCGGAGGCACCGTACGCATAACGGTGTTGCGGACCGCCTTTTCGTCGCGGCTCAGAGCCGTGGCGTCGATGCCGCCGATCAGGGCCACCTCCGTTCCGTACTTCTGCCGTAGCTTCGAGTACTCCATCTCCGTGCTGACGATGTTGCTGATCCACAGTCCGTTGATGCCGGCGTCGATGAGCATCGGCAGGAGCGAGCTCAGGTCGCCGCCCGTGGTGCACATCACGCGGAGTGGGACGCCGTGCGCCTGCAGCAGCTCCAGGACCTTTCGGTAGCCGGGTATCGCGAATCTCTCGAACATCTCCGGTGAGACGACCGGCCCCGCGTTCGAGGCGATCGGCTCGTAGAAGGAGGCGTAGTCGACGGAAACCTCGGACAGCATTCGCTCGAGGCAGGTGCAGTAGAAGTCGGTGGTGCGCTCCATCAGCTCCTGTACCGCCTGCGGCCGCCGCACCAAAGCCTCGCAGGCCGCGACCAGGGTCTCCCAGTCGCCGACCCCCAGCATCTGCAGCAGCCCGCCGCCCGATGCGTTCACGTAGAGGACGCGCCCCGCGCGGGCGAGCCTGCGGCACGCCGCCTGGTAACCGCTGGCGTAGCGTCGGGGGTCGTCCGGGTCGTAATGGCGGCGAAAGGACTCCGGGTCCGTCAGCAGGTCGGGGGCTTTGCGGTAGAAGGGCGCGCTCCGCAGCTCCAGACCCACGGAGTGGTGCTCCTCGAGGTGGAAGAACTCGGCGACCGATGTGTCCCTGGGAAGGCCCTGTCGCCTCCACAGCCGGACGGTTTCGTCGGGCGGCTCGAGGTCGAAGAACGGGAAGCGGTCCGCCCCACCGCCGAGGAGGGCGGCGCGGAAGCGTTCGCTCTCGGTCATCGGTGGCGTGCCGCGTGCTTCATGGGACGCTTCATGGTCGCACGCGCCCTGCGGCGGGGGAAGTGGCGGCCGCGGAGCCCCGGTGCTTCGAGCATTGCGGCCGGAGTTGGGAGGCCGGAACGAAGAGGGACCCCGGTGCCCGGGGCTGCCAATTTTACAAATATGTACCCGGCACCGGAGGTCGACGCGATCGGGTTAGAACTTCAGGGAAAACAGCGTGGTGCCGTGCTTGAAGGCAGGGTCGTTGGGCCCCGCCGGTCCTTTGTAGCGCTCGGGGATCGCATCCCAGCCCTCGTAGATGCTGCCCTGAATGAGGATGCGCTCCTTCTCCTGCGGCGTCTCGGGCGCCTTGCCGAAGACGTCGTAGACCGAGCCCGGCGGCACGGTCCCGACGAGCTCGCCCGGCGGAACCAGCTCGTAGAGCCCGTCTCCGTCGACGTCCACGCGGATCCAGCCGACCTGGAGGATCTCGGAGCAGGTGCCGTCGGCGATCATGCCCAGGATCTCCTTGTTGAAGGCTGTGATGATGGCTTCGGCGTCGGGGAGGTCTTTGCGGACGGCGAGGTGCAGCGTGCGGCGGGCCAGGGGGATGGTGCCGATCTCGAGCTTCGCGGCCGTCTCGTCCGGCTGGTAGGTCAGGAGGTAGCGGACCACGAGCTCCTCGACCAGCATGTACTCGACGTCGCCCGCGAGCAGCTTGTCGAGGTTTTCCTGGTCGTTGCGTCCGTTGACGAAGTAGACCCCGACCGCCTTCTCGATCTCGTCGCCGTAGGCGTAGCGCCCGACCGCGGCGACCCGCCTCCCGGCGAGCTCCGACATCCTCGTGAAACCGACGTCGCTGCCCTTGCGGCCCACGAGCACCAGGCGGTTCTCCAGGTACGGCGCAGAAAACACCAGATCCTTCTCCCGTCGGTCGGTGCGCCACATCGCCGCGCTGCCGTCGAGCTCGCCCTCCCTGATTCCGGCCTCGACCTCTTTCCAGTCGACGATCGTCGTCGTCGCATTGATCCCGGCGCGCTCGAGCGCGGTGTGAACCAGCTGGATCGCGACCCGCTGGCGTCCGGCCTCTTCGGTGAAGGGCGGCCAGGCATCGGAACCGAGGCGGAGCTCTCGGGGGTCGCTCGCCATCGCCAATCCCGGCATCATCAGAAGCCACGCGAAGGTACGGAGCGCGCGCCACCGTGGCGAGTGCCTCTTGGAGATCGCGGCGATGTCTCGGTCGAGCGGTTCCGGTTGTTTCGTTTGCATGGTCCGAGTCCTTCCGGCGAGCGGTGCGGGTCTGTTCTTCTGACCGAGATCACAGTGCGGACATCACAGCCAACGGACTGCGGGCTGCAGGAAATTTCCCGGGGAACCTCGAATGACAATTATACAAATATGTACCCGGCACCGATTCCGATTCATTGATTCGATTTTCGACTCGGCTGCGCCCAAACGGCCGTTCGCGTCACGGAGACTTGGAGCGGACCTGTGCGGGTCTCAGTGCTGGTGATCCCCTGCGGGCTCTTCGTGGTGCGCCGCACCGGCGGTCGCAATCCGGTGCATCTCCTCGACGTAGTGGGTGAACTGCACGTAGGCCTCTACGAACTCGCGTCCGGCCTCGACGCTGTCTCCGGCGTGCTTCCTGGCCTCAGCGGCTCTCGTGAAACGCTGCCGAACCCCCGTCTCCACGTGCGTGCTCAGCGCGCCGGCGAGCGCGTCCACGGAATCGCTTTCGAGCGCCCGGTCAGCCATCACCACGGCGGGGTCGACTGCCCCTGCCGGTTTGAGCCCGGTGTACGGCGCGCCCTCACCTTCGCGGTGGATACGCACCAGTGTCTCGAAGAAATAGGTGTCGGCCATCTCCATCGCCTGCTTCCCGAGCTGCCGCACCGCCAGCACCTGGGCGAACACCTCTCGGATTTCCTGCTCGTGCTCCCTGCCGACCCACATGAGCACCGGCGTCACATCGCCCTGCTCGAGGGCCGTCTTCGCGCTGGCCACAACCGGGCCGCCGAGAGTGTCGCAGTGCGCCTCAGCGGGGTGCCCGCCGAAGAGGAGTGCCGCAAGCACCAGCATGGCGGAAGTGGTGATCACACAACGTCGCGTGCCGTCGATCATGAGAATCTCCATTCTGTTCGACCCGACGGAACGCCGAGTCGCATTGACCGGACCGTCGTCGTTCACCTTCCAATATATGGCGCGAGGCCGGGGCCTCGCCTTGACCGGCGTCAATGATCGCCGTCCGAGGTCGAGCCAAACAGTCCCCCTTGACGAACGCTCGTCGTCGTCGACTCCGAGGAGGCCGCGAAGGCGCTGGCGCTGACCGCGTTGGGCGCCGTCGCCGCGGCCGCGCCGAGCGTGATGGGGAGAGTCGAGTCCCGGATGACGGCCTCGGGAGTTCATAGACAATCAGTTGTGCGCCCCCGGGCGTCCTCCCGGCGCCTCAGAGGTACGGCGTCATCAGCCAGGCGAGACTGTCGAGGATGCGGGTCGGCAGCGGGCGGCTGTCGACCTCCTCGAGCGTGATCTCGTGCGAGCGTTCGCGGGCGGCCCTGAAGTGGTCGTCAATGGTCGCGGCGAAGTCCCGGTCGTAGATCTCCACCACGAGCTCGAAGTTCAGGCGCAGGCTGCGCGGGTCCATGTTGGCCGAGCCCACCTGCACGTAGTGCCGGTCCACCATGAGGAGCTTGGTGTGGACGAACGGCGGGGGCTGGAGATAGATGCGCACCCCACGCTGCAGCAGCTCCCACATCATCTTGCGGCTCGCCCAGTGCACGAACGGGAGGTTGTTGCGGTCGGGGACGATGACCGTGACCCTCACCCCGCGCAGGGCGGCGCCCTTGAGCGCGCCCACGAGCTCGCGCGGCGGCACGAAGTAGGGCGTCATGATCGCCACCTGCTCGCGCGCCGCGGAGACCGCGGCGACGATCACGCTGAGCAGCTTGTCGAGGTCTTCGTCGGGGCCTTCGACGATGGTCCGGCACATGGCGCTGCCCGCCTCGCTGTCGTCGGCGGGGAAGCGCTCGACGTCCTGCCCGGCCACGAAGGCCCAGCCGTCGAGGAAGACCCGCTGCAGCTGGCCGACCACCGGGCCCCGGAGGCGGAAATGCGCATCCACCACCCGGTCCGGATTGTCGGTGCGCGCGGCGAGGTGACGGTCGCCGATGTTCATGCCGCCGGTAAAGGCCACCTTGCCGTCCACGACGAGGATTTTTCGGTGGTTGCGGAGGTTGATGTGCAGCATCGGCGGCACCAGGCGCGGCGGCAGAAACCGCGCCACCGCGACGCCGCGCCGCGCCAGGATCCTGCTCACCCGAGGCCGCGAGTAACGCTCGCCGACGCCGTCGACGAGGACCCTCGTGTCGACGCCGCGCTCTGTGGCGCGCGCGAGGGCGTCGACGAAGTCGAGCCCGCTGCGGTTGCTCTCGAAGATGTAGCTCGAGAGAAACACGTGGCTGGTGGCCTCGTCGATGGCCTGCAGCATGGCCGGGAACGCCTGCTCGCCGTTGTGCAGCACCTCGACGCTGTTGCCCGCGGCCAGCTTGAACAGCGAGACCGCGCCCGCGATGCCGGCGAGCTCGGAGAACTCGCGCGGCAGCTCCTCCCGTGAGCCGGCTGGCCGGTCTTCGTCCTGCCGCCCGCGCCGCGCGATCGGCAGCCGCTGCGCCTTCGTGCGGATGCGGTTGATGCCGAACACGAAGTACAGAAGAGGTCCGGCGACGGGCACCGTGAGGGAGACGACGATCCACCCCAGGGCGGCCCGGGGGTCGCGCTTCCACAGCAGGGCGTGGCCGGCCGAGCCAACCGAGGCCGCTACCGCGGCCAACACCACGCCCCACCGCAGGAGTTCGTAGATCACCGAAAGTCACCGTCAGGTCTGCCCGCCGATTCTACAGAACCCCACCCCCCGGTCGGTGCCGGGTACATATTTGTATAATTGCGATCCGCAATTATACAAATATGTACCCGGCACCATCGGATCAGCTGCCGGGAGGGCTGAACGCCTCGTCGAGGATCGCGTCGAGGCGCGCCCGCCCGTCGCCGACGAACTTCAGGAAGCGGACCCCCACGCCCTCGACGCCGTCGCGTTCGGACTCGGCGTGCCGCACCACCTCCGCTTTGACCGCCAGGGGTTCGTCGTCGCCCGCCACGTCGATGGAGATGATGACGTGCTGGCCAGGTTCGAGATCGGCGTCCGTCTCGACCAGCATGCCGGAGGAAGAGATATTGACAACCGCTCCGAGAGCTTCGTCGGAGCCGTCGGCGAGCTCGACCAGGAGCCGGGTGGAGAACCTGAAGGTCGTCCGCGGCGCAATGTGGAGCAGGTCTGCCGCGCGTTGGCCGATGAGCTCGGGTGGATCGGTTGACAGCATCACCCGGTTGACGCCGCGTCCGATGAGGCCGACCACCTCGTCGGTCCTGTCGGGCCTCGCGAGCACGAGCAGGGATGTCGTGCGGGAGGCCGAGGCCTTCGAACGGATCAATCGAACGACCTCCGCGAGGCTCATTTTCGTCGGCTCGGCATCGAGAATGACGAGATCCATCCGCTCGGAGTAGGCGAGCTTCGTCGAGTCCTCGGCGCTCGTGACCTGGACGACCTCCAGTTTCTGGCGGTCGAGCACCGG
>DATIVB010000713.1:0-14349 GCA_035466375.1 Chondromyces sp. | reverse complement strand
CCTCGCCTTCGCGCTCGGCATGTACCTGCCGATCGAGCTCAACACGCCGATCCTCTTCGGCGCCCTGGTGGCCGAGTACGTGCGGCGGCGCGCGCCGTCCGAGGAGGTGCGCAAGGCCCGCAACAACCGCGGCACCCTGATCGCCTCGGGCCTGATCGCCGGCGGCGCCCTGGCCGGGGTCTTCGACGGCATCCTGAGCTGGATAGCCGATGCCCGCGGGGCCGTGCTGTGGCGTTTCGGCAACACCGGCAGCTTCGGCAACTGGCTGGGCCTGGGGATGTTTGCCGTCCTCGCAGCCTACGTCATCTGGGACGCCTCGCGGGCGCGGGCGGAGGAGGGGGCGGGGCCGGAAATTTCGATGTAGATCCCGTTTCCGCTCCCGATCCCGTTCCCGATCCCGATGCCCAGACCACCCAATCGGGGCCTACCGCATTCCTTCGTTCGTGGTTTCTCCCTTGGACGATTCACGCCGCCTTGCGGGAACGGAAACGGGAACGGGATCGGGATCGGAAAAGGGGACGATCTGAAAGGCGTCGTCGGGTGGGGCTGTTGACACCCGCCGCCGGGATTGCTAGATTGACGCTCCCCGACAGGGGCGCTGAGCGGGAGTAACTCAGTGGTAGAGTGCAACCTTGCCAAGGTTGACGTCGCGGGTTCAAATCCCGTCTCCCGCTCCAAAAAACCACGAAAACCAGCCCGGCCCCAGGCCGGGCATTTTCGTGGTCTTTTGGAGAGACGGGGCAGGGCGGATGACGCGCGGCGGTCTTCTTGACCCGTGCACCGGCGTGGACTAGACTGCGGGGTCTGAAGGCGACGTGGCCAAGTGGTAAGGCAGGGGCCTGCAAAGCCCTTATCCCCGGTTCGAATCCGGGCGTCGCCTCCACGCCACCCGTCCGCCCACCCTTCAAATTTCGACCGCCGACCGTCTGACGGTCGGCGGTCGAAATTTGAGATCAGAACACGCATGTCCCGGTCAGAGTGGTGTCGTCCGGGATGGCCGTCGCCTCGTCCGCGCGGACGACGACGTCGCCCTCGACGATGATTCGGGCGCCGAAGGTGATGTCGCCCTCGACCTGAAGGGAGCGGCAGCGGCGCAGGGACGGGGGACCGTGGGGGAACCGCTCCTCGAAGGCGTCGATCAGCTTGAAGTGGGCGGGGTCGAGGCGGATCGCGGGCGGCGCCTCGCGGTCCGCGTGCAGGCGGACCAGCCAGTCGTCGCTGAGCTCGTAGGCGTCGGAGCGCGCGGCCAGGAGGTCGTCGGTGTTCTTGACCGGCGAGAAGCGACGGCGCGGCACGCGCACCGCCGCCGCCCGCTCGAAGAACGAGATGGCGCTGCCCATGGCGGTCTCGAGCTGGAAGACCGCCGGGCTCGAGGGGTCGCGGGGATCGACGGTTTTGCGGTTGACGAGCGTGGGCAGGGGCAGGAAGCCTCCGTGCTCGGCCAGGGCCCGGGCGAGGGCAGGAAGGCTCAGCCACACGTTGTTGGTGTTGAAGTAGCGGTAGCGCCCGATGTCCTGGAAGGCGGCCTCGGAGCCGGGCGGGCACTGGGCCGACTCGCGCAGCGCCAGCCGCCCGTTGGCGAGTCGGCACAGGTGGCCCCCCTTGCGGTCGGCGGCGGTGCGGTCGGCGGCCTCGAGCATGAAGTCGAGGCCCTCCGCGACCATGTAGCCGAGGAGCTCGGCATCGAGGACCGCGCCCAGATTGTCAGCGTTGGAGACGAAGGCGTACTCGAGTCCGGCGTCGAGCAGAAGCTCGAGGACGCCCGAGGTGGCGAGGGCGGTGTAGAGGTCGCCGTGGCCGGGCGGGCACCACTCGAGCTCAGCCTCGGCGGGGTGGGAGGCCGGGAGCAGCGTCTCGGCGTCGACCTTCGGCGCGCGGTGCTGGAGGAAGGACAGCGGCAGGTCGTCCCGCTCCAGATCCGGGTAACGCGAGAGGACCCGCCGGGCGTCGTCGGCGGTGCGGAAGCTGTCCATGAGCAGGAGCGGCACCTCGGCCCCGACCTCAACTCGCAGCGCCAGGATCTGGCGCGCGATGAGGTCGAGGAAGGTGAGGCCGTCGCGGACCTCGAGCAGGGATTTGGCCCGCTCGAGGCCCATCGAGGTGCCGAGGCCGCCGTTGAGCTTGAGCACGGCCACGCGCCTCAGGGCCTCGGACCCCGCTCCCCGGAAGGACTGCAGCGAGGCCGCGTCGGCGATCTCGTCGAGCGGCCGGATCGCGTCTTCGGACAGCGTTCCGCGGTCGCCGTCAACGAGGCGGGCGAGGTGGTACCGGAAGGACGCGATCGCGGCCTCGGGGATCCCCGCCCGCTCCATGCGCTCGACGAAGGGGGACGCCTCGTCCTTCCCGGCCCTCAAATCCGCCACCATCCACCCCCTTTCGAGAGGTTATTTGTCATAATACAAGAGTGAAGAGGCTCCTCCGACCGTTCGCGACCGTCCTGCTGACGGCGGCCGCGGGCTCCGCCGCGGCCAACGGCGCGGTGGCGAGTGCACGCGTTTCCGTGCCGGCGCCCGACCGCTCGGACCTGCGCCGGATGGTAGTCCGGGTCAGCGAGGAGCGCGGCCTGGATCCCAGGTTGGTCGACGCGCTGGTTCGGGTGGAGTCCGATTACGACCCGCAAGCGGTGAGCCGGCGCGGCGCGATGGGACTCATGCAGCTGATGCCGGAAACCGCGCGCAGGCTCTCGGTCGAGGACCCCTTCGACCCGGAAGACAATGTCCGGGGCGGCACCCGGGAGCTGTCGCGGCTGGTCGAGCGCTACGCCGGCAACCTGCAGCTTGCCCTCGCGGCCTACAACGCGGGCGAAGGCGCGGTCGCGCAGTACAAGGGCGTGCCGCCCTACTCGGAGACCCGCACCTACGTCGCGCGGATCCTCAGCCTGTACACCGGCCGCCCCTACAGCCTTCAGGCGAGCTACCGGCGGGCGCCGGTGCGCGTGCTCAAGGGCCTGGCGGGCGCCACGGTCATCACCAACATGGGCGGCGGCGGGTCGGCGGCCGGTGCCGCGCCGCAGACGCTCGAAGGCGGACCGCTCCGCGGCGGATTCGGCACGACGCGCTAGGGCCCGGATACCGTACAATCGGACCATACCGGGCCGGAATCTCCTGGACCCCTCGCGGCATGAAAGGACCAAGATGAACGTCGCGTGTCGCTGTCGCGCCCGCTGGACGCTGCGGCTTCTGCCGCTGGCGGCGGTGCTGGTGTCGACCGGCTGCTCGTCGCTGATGTCGTCGGCGACGGCGAGGCTCGCGGACAGCCTCGAGGGCGCGGTTCTCGAGCAGAACGACCCGGAGATCGTGCGCCAGGGCGCGCCCGCTTACCTGCTGTTGATCGACGGGCTGATCGCGGACGACCCCGACAACGTGGACCTCCTGCTCGCCGGAGCCGCCCTCTACTCGAGCTACGCGGGGGCCTTTGTCGACGATCCGGAGCGGGCCGCGCGGCTCGCGGTGAAGGGCCGGGATTACGGGTGGCGGGCGCTGTGCGAGAGCGAGCGGCGCGCCTGCGACATCTGGTCGGCGCCGTACCCGGAGTTCGAACGTGTCATCAACGACATGGGCGGGCGGAAGGTCCCGGTGCTCTACGGCGCGGGAGCGGCCTGGGCGACCTGGATCAGGAGTGCGAGCGACGACTGGTCGGCGGTGGCCGACAAGGCGCGCGTCGATGCCATGATGCGGCGCGTGGTAGCCCTCGACGAGAGCTACGAGGGGGGCGCGGCCTACCTCTATCTGGGGATCCTCGCGACCCTGCTGCCCGAGGCCATGGGGGGGAATCCGGAGGAGGGGCGGGAGGCCTTCGAGCGGGTCATCGAGCTCTCCGGCGGCCGTCACCTGATGGCCAAGGTCCTGATCGCCGAGAAGTACGCGCGCATGGTGTTCGATCGCGAGCTGCACGACCGGCTGTGCCGGGAGGTGATCGAGGCCGACCCCGAGGCGCCGTCGTTGACCCTGGTCAACGTGCTCGCTCAGGCGCAGGCGAGGCAGCTGCTCGAAGATTCCGAGGATTACTTTGGAGAGTGAAACATGAGATTGCTGCGACCCATTCTGGCCGTGATCGCCCTCCAGCTGGTGGCGTCGGCGGTCGGCGCACAGGCGACCCGGCTCAAGATCGCGACCATGGCGCCCGACGGATCGTTCTGGATGAAGGAGCTGCAGGCGGCCGCTGAGGAGATCGAAAGCCGGACCGACGGCCGCGTCGGTCTTCGCTTCTACCCCGGCGGGACCATGGGATCCGACAGCGCGGTGCTGCGCAAGATCCGCATCGGTCAGCTCCATGGCGGGGTCTTCCTCGCCGGCGGTCTGACCGCGCTGGACCCGGCCCTCGAGATCTACAACCTGCCGCTCCTGTTTCGAAACTACGACGAGGTCGATGCCGTGCGCCGGGTGATGGACCCGGTGTTGATTTCCAGGCTGGCCGCGACGGGATTCGCAGCTTTCGGCATCACCGAGACCGGGTTCACCTACCTGATGTCGGCGGCGCCGACCCGCACCTTCGCCGAGCTCAAGGGACGCAAGGCATGGATCCCGCAGGACGATGCCATTTCGCTCGAGATCGTCAACGCCGCCGGGCTGTCGCCGGTCCCGCTGCCGATCTCCGACGTCATGACGGGACTGCAGACCGGGCTCATCGACACCGTGGCCGCGCCCCCGGTCGGCGCCATCGCGCTGCAGTGGTTCACCAAAGCGCCCTACGTCACCGACCTGCCGATCACCTACGTCTGCGGTGCGATCGTGATCGTGGAGAAGGCGCTGTCGCGTCTCAGTCAGGCCGATCGCGAGGTCGTTCACGAGGTGCTCGGAGATGTCAGCGAGGCCCTGGATGCGCGGACCCGGGCCGACAACGAGGCGGCCAGGGAGGCCCTCATCAGGCAGGGCGTGACCTTCGTCACCCCGGGCCCCGAGACGCAGCAGCAGTGGCAGGAGATCGCCGAACAGGCGACCGAGCGCCTCATCGCCAAGCAGGGGTACGATCCTGCGGTGGTCGCCCAGATCCAACGCGTGATCGCCGACTATCGGGCGAACCGGCCGGCGCCGGAGCCCGCGGATTGAGCGTGGCCGAGTCGCGACCCTCGGTGGCGATGAGGCTGCTGCGCGCCTTCGGGCTCTTCGAGGACGCCGTGCTGGTGCTCCTGCTCGGGGCGATGATCGGCGTTGCCGGCGCCCAGATCGTGCTCCGGAACCTCTTCGACGGCGCACTGCTGTGGGCCGACCCGCTGCTGCGGGTGGCGGTGCTGTGGGTGGGTATGATCGGCGCCATGGTCGCGACCAGGGGCGACCGCCAGATCACGATCGACGTGGTGTCGCGGTTCCTCCCCGATCGCTGGCGGGCCGGCGTACGGGTCGTGACGGACCTCTTCACGGCGGCGGTCGCCGCCGCGGTCGCCTGGAGCGCGCTGCGCCTGGTGCTGGGTGACAAGGCGGCCGGCGGGCTGGCGATCGCGTTCGTGCCGGTGTGGGTGTGCGAGGCGATTCTGCCGGTCGCGTTTGCGGTGATCTCGCTGCGCTATCTCGTGTACGCCCTGCAACACTTCAGGGTGTTTCGGGTCGAAGGGGAGATCCGGTGATCCTGGTCGGCCTCGCGCTGCTGCTGTTCGCGCTGCTCGGTGCGCCGCTGTTCGCCGTCATCGCCGCCTCGGCCCTGATCGGCTTCGTCCGCGCCGGCATCGACCCCATGATCGTGCCGATGGAGATCTTCCGGGTGTCCGAGATCCCGGTCCTCATCGCCATCCCGCTGTTCACCTTCGCCGGCTATCTGCTCGGTGAGAGCCAGGCGCCGAGCCGGCTGGTCCGGGTGACCAACGTCCTGCTCGGCTGGATGCCCGGCGGTCTCGCGGTCGTGGCGTTGTTCGTGTGCGCGATCTTCACTGCCTTCACCGGCGCCTCGGGCGTGACCATCATCGCCCTGGGCGCCTTGCTGGTGCCGGCGATCGCCGAGGCGGGTTACCGCGAGAAGTTCAACCTCGGGCTGATCACCACCTCGGGCAGCCTGGGTCTGCTGTTTGCGCCGTCGCTGCCCTTGATTCTGTACGGCATCATCGCCGAGCAGTCGGTGGACGACCTCTTCATCGCCGGCATTCTGCCCGGGATGCTGATGGTCGTCCTGCTGGCCGCCTGGTGCATCCGCGAGGGCCGGTTCGTCCACCGCCGCACCACCACGAAGCGGTTCGAGTTCCGCGAGGCCGCAGCGGCACTGCGGGAGTCGATCTGGGAGCTCCCGCTGCCGGTGATCGTGCTCGGCGGGGTGTACAGCGGGTTCTTCGCGGTGTCCGAAGCAGCGGTGGTCACCGTCGTCTATGTGCTGGTCGTGGAGGTCGTCATCTACCGCGACATCCCCTGGCGGCGGCTGCCGGTGATCATGCGCGACTCGATGATCCTGGTGGGCGGCATCCTGATCATCCTCGGCGCGTCGCTGGCCTCCACCAATCTGATGATCGACCAGCAGGTCCCGGCCCGACTCTTCGAGTTCGTGACCTCACACATCTCGTCCAGGCTCAGCTTCCTGATCCTGCTCAACCTCTTCCTCCTCGCCCTGGGCATGATGCTCGACATCTTCTCGGCGCTGGTGATCGTGGTGCCGCTCATTCTGCCCATCGCCGCCGGCTACGGCATCGACCCCATCCACCTCGGCATGATCTTCCTCGCCAACATGCAGATCGGCTACTGCACACCGCCGGTCGGGATGAACCTCTTCATCGCCAGCTACCGCTTCGAGCGCCCGGTGATGCTGCTGTACCGGGCCACGGTGCCCTTTCTCATCATCCTGTTCGCCAGCGTTCTGATCATCACCTACTGGCCGTGGCTGTCGTTGGTTCTGGTGCGCTGAGGCGGCTGCATCCGGCCGGCGGGCCGATCGCCGTTTTCAGAGCCGGCCGGAGCTACCGCCGGTTGCCGCGTTCCATTTTCAGGGCGAGGTGGGCGAGCAACCGGTCGCGGCCGGGCTGACGGACATCGATGAAGCGCGTGCCGATCCCCTCGATGCCCTCGCGCGCCGGGTCGGTGCGGCGGACGACCTCGGCCGAACCGTCGATCAGGCCGCCCCCCGGAAGCCGGAACAGGAACTCGAACGGGGTGCCGGGCGGGGGTCCTTCGTGGCCCTGCAGAAGGGCGCCGGAGCGCGAGATGTTGACGGTCTGGTAGATCGACCGCGAGCGGCTCCTCGTCACCTCGACGTCGGCATGGAGCAGGACCCGCATCGAGATCCGCGGCGCGATGTCGAGGAGGTCGCTGATCGCCCGCCACAGGCGGGCCTCGTTCCAGTCCGTGCACGCGGCTCGGTTGACGCCGGACTCGAGCAGCGCCTGGGCCTCGTCGACGCGATCCGGCTCGGCGAGCAGCAGGAGACCGGAGTTGTGGCAGGCCGAGCCCTCGTTGCGGATGGCCTGCAGGAGCTCCGCCATCGCCAGCTCGTGGAGCGGAAAGGCGACCACGATCAGCTCGAAGGACGTGCTCAGGACGAGGTCGTAGAGGAAGGCCGAGGGGTCCACGGTGTGAACCCCGAAGTCCGCCCGGCGCAGCATCGGTGCGAGCCGCTCGAGTCCGGCCTGCTTCGCTCCGACAACCAGGACGTGTTGTCGCGGGTCGCCCATCATTCCATCATAACCCCTGTTTGACAGTGATCCCGCGACGAAAGCGTGCGGGCCGTGCGGTTTATGCCGAGGCCGTCCGGTATTTCGATGTGTTAGGATTTCGAGACCTCGCGGGTCGAAGACGACCCCGCCGGCATCGGAGTCATCAGGTATGGAAGGCGCGACCGACACTGGACGGACCGCAGACGGGCGGCCGCGACCCCTGGTGAGCGGTGTGGTGACCTCGTTCAACGAGGAGCACAACATCGCGGCCTGCATCGACTCGCTGTCATGGTGCGACGAGATCATAGTGGTCGACTCGTTCTCGACCGACCGCACCCCGGACATCGCTCGCAGCTGCGACAAGGTCCGCTTCTTCCAACGCACCTACTACGGCGCCGGGGCCCAGAAGAACTGGGCCATGCAGCACGTCCGCCACGACTGGATCGTTCTCCTCGACTCGGACGAGCGCTGCACCCCGGAGCTGCGGGACGAGATCGAGAACCTCCTCGTCGAGGGCCCCTCGCACGACGCCTACATGATGAACCGGAACGTCTACATCCTCGGCCGCAGGATCCGTTTCTCGGGATGGCAGCACGACCGGGTCGCGAGGTTCTTCCGCCGCGGCAGCGCCTACTACGAGAATCGGCGCGTGCACTCCGTGCTCCACACCACCGGGGAGACGCCGATTCTCGACAGCGCCATCGAGCACTTCATGGTGGATCGCAGCTTCGACGAGTACGCGTTCCGGCTCGGCAAGTACGGGTACTGGAATGCCGCCCAGTGTTGGCGGGACGGTGAGCGCACCTCGGCCATCGAGGTTTTCTTGCGGCCGGTGTGGCGCTTCCTCCGCACGTACTTGTTCCAGTTCGGGATCCTCGACGGCGCGCTCGGCCTCGTCTTCTGTCTGCTCCAGGCCTACTCCACCTACATGAAGTTCGCGGTTCTCTGGGGGTGGCAGGTCAACGAGGCGCGGGGCATTCCGCCCGAGCTCCCCGAGTTCGACGAGGACGAGAGCACCTGGCAGGGCCTCAGGCAGCTGCAGGAGCAGGATCAGAACCAGGTGCGGGAGCAGGGGTAGCCCGCTCGTCAAGCCGCGCGCCGGCCGTCAAACCGGCGAAGAGGGCGAAGGTCAGCAGGGGCAGCTGCTTGTGGAGAAACGGGTCGCCCACGAAGCTGGCCAGATACACGGCGGCGATGACCAGGGCCGAGGCCCGCACGCCGCGTGAGCGGTAGGGGCCGCGGACCAGCTCCCAGAAGATCCAGGCCAGCGCGGCCAGACCGGCCAGCCCGAGCTCGGTCGCGATCTGGGCGTACTGATTGTGGAGATGCCGGTACCAGTAGATGGCCGGCTTGAGCTCCTGGAACTCGGTGTCGAGAAGGTGTCGGAAGGCCGGAATGTTGCCGCCGGCGCCCGTCCCCAACAGCGGATCCTCGCGGGCCATCGCGGCGGCCACCGTGAGGGCGGCGAGCCGTCCGCCGACGTTGCTCTCGTAGTCATGTTCGACGACCGCAGCGCGAAGATCGGAGGCGCCCTCCCCGATGCGATTGATCACCGGCGGCGACAGCGCCAGGAGGGCGAGCGTCGCCGCGATGAGGCCGGCGGCGGCAGCCGCCGCGGCGGCGGTCCGTCCGCGCGACCAGTACAGCAGCAGGACGGCGAGACCGGCGACGAACCCGAGCTGGCCGCTGCGGCCGATGTTGATGGCGAGGCCGCCGGCGAGCAGCAGAAAGCCCGCGAGCCACCCCAGGCGCCGACTGCGGCCGCCGTCTCCATAGAGCACCCGCACCAGGGCCAGCAGCGCCGCGACGGCGAGCAGGACCGTGTAGTCGATGTGGGCCATGGTGGGCGAGGGGTTGCCCGGGTGGGCGTCACCGAGGCGGATGAGGTTGAGGGCGACGGCTGCCGACAGCGTCACCGAGATGGCGGCCGCGGCGATGAAGGCCGAGGTGGCCAGCCGGCCGCGGGCGGGCGCCACCGAGGTCGCGATCATCGGGACGAGGAGCAGGTAGCGGTACTTCGAGACGTAGCTGAAGCCGGCGGCGGGATCGGTCGACCACAGGAGCGAGAGGAGGTTGAGGGCGATGAAGGCCAGGATCGCCAGGGAGAGCCGGTCACGGCGCAGGCCCCTGATGCGGTCGCGCACGCCGGGATCGAAGAACCACAGCAGCAGGATCGCGTGCGCAGCCAGCCCCGCCCACTGCCGGTACAGCGGCAGTGACAGGGCCAGCATGACGGCCAACCAGCCGAGGGTGGAGCTGATTGTCGTGGGTTCGTGTCGACCGGGATCCGCAGGCGACGCCTTCATCAGTGATCCGGGGGCGGACTATAGCAGACCGCGGTGGGCGCCGCCCGCGAGGGGCATCAGGCCTCGGCTGTCTGTCCCTGCTGCTTCTCGATCTCGGCCCGGACCTCGGACATGTCCAGCCCGCGGACCTTCTCCATGAGCTCGTCGAGCGCCTCCGCCGGCAGCATGCCCGGCTGGCCGAAGATGCCGATGCCCTCGCGGAAGATCACCAGGGTCGGAATGGAGCGGATCTGGAACATCGCTGCCAGCTCGCTCTGCTCTTCGGTGTTGCAGGACGCGAAGACGGCGTCGGTGTGCTTTTCGGAGGCCGCCTCGAAGATGGGTTTGAAGGTCCGGCAGGGTCCGCACCACGGGGCCCAGAAGTCGATGACGACGATGTCGTTGTTGTTGATGGTGTCCTCGAGGTTGTCGTGGGTCAGGGTCGTGACGGCCATTGCATGCCTCCTCTGTTTCTCGTGAACGGCCGGTCGAGCGGCGGTTCCGCGTCGATCAAATAACCATTCAAGCATATTCTAATAAATGAGCGCCGGGCTGTCAACCCTGCCTGCGGCCCGGTGTCCGAGCGGCGGAGATCAATTGACCCCGTTGTCGCCCGTCGGGACGTCGATGAACCCGGGCAGCTGGTAGCGGCCGCCTTCCGGCAGGGCGTCGAGGCCGTCGGCACGGGGCTCCTCGGCGATGGCGACGAGGTCGCGGACCCCGGCGGGCAGCTCGAGGAGGAAGCGCGACGGCTCGAGCACGACGTCGACGCGGTAGCGGTCGCGGGCGATCTGCGGTCGGAGGAGGAAGAGACGGTCGCGGGCGCGGGTGACCGCCACGTAGAACAGCCGGCGCTCCTCTTCCTCGTCGTCCATGCGGAAGCTCGGGAAGCGGCCTTCGGCGAGCCAGATCACGAACACCGCCCGCCACTCGATGCCCTTCGCCTGGTGGACGGTCGACAGGGTCAGCATCTCGTCCGGGGGGCCGGCGACCGCGTCCTCCCCGGAGAGGTCGTTCAGCAGGGTGACCTCGGAGAGGAAGGTGTTGACGTCGGGGTAGCCGTCGGCGAAGAGGGCGAGCTGCTCCAGGTCCTCGAGGCGCGAGCGGGCGTTTTCGAGGTGGGAGCGGGCCCACGCGGTGTAGAAGCTCTCGGTGACTCGACGCACCGCCTCGCCCGGTTGGCCGAGCATTTCGGCACCCGCGAGCTCGCCGATCAGGCCCTTCAGCTCGGCCAGTGCAGCGGCCGCCGCGCGCGGCAGCTTCAGCGACCCGGCTTCGAGCCGCTGCAGCGCGAGCACGGGGTCCGCGCCGGCGAGGCGGTCCCAGACTCGCGCCGCGAGCCGCGGACCGAAGCCGTCCCGGAGCTTGACGAGGCGGGCGAAGGCGACCTCGTCCCGTGGGTTGTCGACGAAGCGCAGGTGGGCAAGGACGTCCTTGATGTGCCGGTGCTCGAAGAACCGCAGGCCGGAGCGGACGCGGAACGGGATGTTGCGCTTCGCGAGCTCGACCTGCAGATCGAGGGAGTGGGCGTGGTTGCGGTACAGCACGGCCATGTCCTCGAGGTCGAACCCCTCCTCGCGCAGCTCGAGGAGGCGTTCGGCCACGTGTGAGGCCTGCGTCTCCGGAGTCGGCACGGCGATCTCAAGGGGCCGCTCGCCGCCGCGGCGCTCGGGCCTGAGGGACTTCGCGAACTGGCGCCGGTTGTGGGCGATGGACGCGTTCGCGAGCTCGAGGATCGGCGGCACCGAGCGGTAGTTGGTCTCCAGCCGCAGCACCGCGCAGTCCGGGTGGCGCTCCGGAAAGCCGAGGATGTTGTCGAAGTCGGCGCCGCGGAAGGCGTAGATCGACTGCGCGTCGTCGCCGACCACCATCAGGTTGCGCTGCGGCCCGAGCATCGCGTCGACGATGTCGGCCTGCAGCCGGTTGGTGTCCTGGTACTCGTCGACCAGGATGTGGTCGAAGCGCTCGCGCAGCTCCTGGCAGGCGCGCGGGAATCGGCTGAGGAGCAGCAACCAGTTCAGGAGCAGGTCGTCGAAGTCCATGAGGTCGGCGCGCCTCTTGCGCTCGAGGTAGCGTTTGAAGACCTCGGCGATCATCTCGTCCTGGTCGGCGAACTGCGGCGCGCGCTCGCTCAACACCTCGTCGAGCGCGCGGCCGGTGTTGATGACGAAGCTGTAGAGGTCGACGAGCAGCCGGGGCTTCGGAGTGCGGCGGCTCGGCACCTCCGGGCTGACGTCCGCGAAGGCTCCTCCCATGAGCTCGACCGCGTCCTCGCGGTCGACGATGGAGAAGCGCGGCGAGTACCCGAGGAGATCGGCGTAGCGGCGCAGGATGCGGTGCCCGGCGGAGTGGAAGGTGCCCCCCGTGACCCGCACCGAGCCGTGCTCGACGAGCTGCTCGACGCGGCCGAGCATCTCCCGGGCGGCCTTGTTGGTGAAGGTGAGGAGGAGGATCTTGCCGGGCGGCGTGCCGTCCTCGATCAGCCGGCAGACGCGGTAGACCAGGGTGCGGGTCTTGCCGGTTCCGGCGCCCGCCAGGGCCAGGATCGGCCCACCCGGGTGCATGACAGCCTCGAGCTGCTGCTGGTTGAGCTCCTGCTCGTAGTGCACCCGGTACCGCCGCGGGCTTTGCGCGCGCCGCAGCCGGTCGCTCATGGCAGGCACACGGGTCCGAGAATTGAGCGGTCGAATGCGAGGTGGACGCCCCGCCCGTACGCCATGAGGGTCGCGCGCAGCTTCGCGCCGCCGTCGAGTAGGGTCTCGACCGCGCTCGCGAACGGCGCCGGTACGCGAACCTCGAGAGGGTCGCCGGCCCCCGCCTGAAGCGCGAGCTGCAGCGCCCACCCGAGTCCGGACAGGGCCGCGTCCTGGGTGCTGCCGGCCACCGGTCCGATCTGTTCGGTGCCGCCGTAGGCATAGGCGCCGATCCGCGCGCCCTGCTGCACGAAGGCCGCCCGCAGCCCCCGCTCCTTGATCCAGTAGACGTGGTCGACGTCGCGGGTGATGTTGCGGGTGACGCGGTCGATGCGGTCCAGATCGGCCTGGCCGCGGCGGCTGAAGAGGTCTCCCGTCACGTCCTTTCCGGGCATCAACCGGGTGAGGGCCGCGGCGAGTTCCGCCGCGGCGTCGCCGGCGACCTCGAACTGGAAGACCGGCGTCAGGGCGGAGAAGCCCCGGTTCAGGAGCAGCGCCTGGACTGCGGGCTCGGCCGGGACCACGGCCAGGAACTCGCGCGCACCGGAGCGCTCGCCGTAGGTCAGCACCCGGTCGAACAGCGCCGACCCGGCGCCGCATCCGTGGTGCTGGGTCAGGACCCAGAGCTCGGACAGCACGCACTGGCGGGAGCGCACGTGGGCGGCGGCGAAGCCCAGGGTCTCGTCGCGGTCGGTGGCGGTGAAGAAGCCGTCCGGGTCGTGCGCCATCAGGTGGCGCAGGTTGGGATCGACCTCCATGTCGAGATCGAGGGTGCCGTGGCTGGAAGGGAAGGCCGCGAGTCCGGCGGCCACCGCGTCCCGCAGGATCACCGCTCCGGCCAACTCCTCCCGGTTGATCCTGCGCACCTTGATCTTCGCCATCGCGTCTCCAGCCCCCGAGTCGAGGATTCTAGCAGAGCCACCCGGCCCGGCCCCCGCGTCCGTTTCACGTTTTCACGTTTGAACGTTGCACGTTCCGTCCGCCCCTCCTCGCGGACTCCCGCTGGGTGGGCGGGTGGAAACGTGCAACGTTCGGATCATCCGGAAAAACGGGGGATGGTTAACGTTCGAATTCGGAATTCGGAATGCCGCCCGCCCGCCCACTTCGGATTTCGGATTTCGGATTTCCACCCACCCGCCAGGTCCGGGTGAAGAGGTGAAGAGGTGAAGAGGTGAAGATGTGAAGATGTGAAGATGTGAAGCATGAAGGGTTGGATGCGCGAGTCTTGACCCGTCACCCCGTACCCCTTAACCCTTCACTCTTAACCCTTGACCCTCGACCCGGCTCTGTACCCTCTGTGCCTCTGTGGTACGACGGACTCCTCGAATCGATCCGTGGGAACGACCCGGAGGTGTCCATGCCGCGGTCGCGCCGCCGGCTCGCTGCCACTGCCACTGCCACGGACGCGGCCCTCTGCCACTGTCGCTGCCACGGACGCGGCCCTCCGACACTGAAACTGCCACTGAAACTGTCACTGTCATCTGCCACTGCCACTGAGACTGCCACTGTCATCTGCCACCGTCACTGGACACCGATCCTGGCTCCTGTCGCTGTCATTCGGACGCGGACTCGGACGCGGACTCGGACACGGGTCGTATCCGATGCCTCCATGGCACTCAATTCCGGATGAGCCCAACCTTCGAACGTTCGAGCCCGAAATGCTCGGGCTGCGACTACAATGGCTCCTCAAGGAGTGCGCCCATGCCCAAGGCCCTCGACCACAAGGTCCGTCGCGACGCCAGCTTCGAAACCAACCGCGATCACTGGCACAATCAGTTGCGGATCATCGAGGCGCAGCAGGCGG